>NZ_JBKQWU010000035.1:0-37109 GCF_047275745.1 Amaricoccus sp. W119
AGACGCCCGATCAGATCCGGGCCGCGCAACTCGGCCTTGAAACCGAAGCCGCCACGGTCAAACTGGCGGCGTAACCGGCGCAAAGCGCTGTCTCAAATCCGTGCCCCGGTACACGTTGATCATCAGCGCGACACCGATCACGGCGCAGCCGATGGCGATGGCGACGAAGGTCTGCAGCAGGTTCAGCGTTCCGACGAGCCCCGATCCGATCGTGAACGTCCCGATCGAGACGCAGCCGCCCAGCCATGCGAAGAGATAGGACCACGGGTCCATGATCCGGGTTTCCTGCGGCGCGAGCGTTTCCTCGCCAATGGCCTTGTGGCCCTGAACCTCGCCGTCGAGCGATGTGGTCGTCATTGACCTCTCCTTCCTGTCAGCCCGTCATCTTTTCGTTGGGGAGCGCGTAGGCGTTGATCTTGCTCGTCCTGAGGCCCGCCCCGACGAGCGCCTCGACCATGCGGGTCGCGATGCTGACGCCGTCGATCACCGGGATTCCGGTTTCCGCGCTCAGCCATTCGGTCAGATCCGCCATGCCGGCGCAGCCGAGCACCACCGCCTCGCAGTGATCCTCCTCGATGGCACGCAGGATCTCGTCGCGGACCTTCATCCGCGCGTTCGAGCCCGGCTCTTCGAGCGCCAGAACCGGAATCGCCGCCGAGCGCACGCGGCGGCACTGATGCGACAGGCCGTAGCGGTGGACGAGATGCTCGATGACCGGCACCGAACGCGGCAGGGTCGTCACCACCGAGAACGAGGTCGCGAGCATGCTGGCGGCCTTCACCGCCGCCTCGCAGATGCCGAGAACCGGGCCCGTCGCGATCTCGCGGCAAGCGTCGATACCGGGATCGTCGAAACAGGCGACGACGACGCCATCGATTCCGCCCGCCTCGGCTTCGCGCACCGCCGCGAGCAGGCCGGGCAGCGACATGGCCTCGTCGTAGTGGCCTTCGATACTGGCGGGCGCGCCCTTGCCCGTGGCGCCGACGATCTCGGTCCCGGGGCTCGCGGCCGCTTTCGCGGCCACGACGATCTTCTCGGTCATGGACCGCGTCGAATTCGGGTTGACGACCAGTATCCTCACCGTGCACCTCCCTTGTGTTGACAATTATTGTTAACAAAGATTGTTGACACGATCAAGCGATTCCGTTCCCGCATCCTGGAACCGATGCGCGGGCAGCGTCCCGGCCGATCGCGGCGGAGCGGCGGCGGGGGGCGGCGGAAACACCGGGCACCGCTTGAATCATGGGCAGATTGCCTTGCGCGGCGGCAATCCCTAGGTTCAGCGGATCGCGGAAGGGAAGCGCGTGGATCGAATGGACGCACAGCCGGAAAGCCTGATTGTAAGCGCGGTGCTCGACGCGATCTCCGAGCAACGCCTGCCCGCCGGAACGAAGCTCGGCGAGCAGGCGCTCAGCGACATCTTCAAGTGCAACCGGGCCAATGTCCGGCGCGCGCTCGCCTCGCTGGCGGCCAAGCATGTTGTCGAGACACAGCCGAACCGGGGGGCCTTCGTCGCGACGCCCTCGGCGGAGGAAGCGCGCGAGGTCTTCCAGGCACGCCGCGCGATCGAGCGGACCATCGCCCGTCAGGCCGTCGCGCGCGTCACACCGGAGGCGATCGACGAACTGCGGGCGAACATCGCGGCGGAGGCGGAGGCGACCCGGCGGCAGGAAAAGCCCGCCGCGCTGCGGCTGTCGCAACGGTTTCACATGTATCTCGCGGAACTCGCGGGAAACCGCGTGCTGGAGCGGTTCCTCGGCGAATTGACGATGCGCAGCACGTTGATTCTCGGGATGTATTCCTCCGGCGACCACCCTTGCGTGAGCAAGGAGGATCACGGCCGGATCGTCGACGCGCTGGAAGCGCGCGACGAGGCGCTGTTGCTGGAGCTGACCGACAGCCACCTCCGGCATCTCGAAGCGGAACTCGACTTCGACCTGCCGCCCGTCTCCACCTTCAGCCTGAGGGACCGCCTGGTCCTGCCTTCCACCGCCACCGGTTGATCTGGGTGTCCAGTCCCGGCATGTCCGACCTGGCTGACGAACGAACAGCTCCTGGCTCTCGACGGCGAGATCCCATGGCGCTGGGGGCAGCGACGCGCCTGGGTCGCGGGACCCAAGGGGACCCAAGGCCCGCGGCTTGATTTCCTGACTCGAACAGAGACCGCCGTTTGTTGACGGGTTGCGCGGGCGGAATGCAGTATTCACCGCCAACGATTGCCAGAGGAGGACGTGATGACGGATCTGAGGACGGCCTGCGACGAAATCCTGCTTGACGCGGCGGGAGGCGTGGCCCGCGTGCCGGGCGTCGTTGCCATGGTGACCGACCGTGAGCGCGACATCTATTCCGGCGCGGCGGGCGAGCGCGGCCCGGGCGGCGAGCCGATGACCGAGGATACCGTCTTCGCGATCTTCTCGACTACCAAGGCGATCACCGGGACCACGGCGCTGCAATGCGTCGAGGAAGGCCTGCTCGACCTCGACGCCCCGGCGAAGGACTACGCGCCCGCGATCGGCGAACTCCAGGTGGTCGAGGGCTTCGACGACGCGGGCCAGCCCCGGCTCCGCGCGCCGAAATCCGATGTCACGACAAGGCAGCTCATGCTCCACACCGGCGGTTTCGGTTACGACTTCTTCAACGAGACCTACAGGCGGCTCTCGGAGGAGCATGGCCAGCCCTCGGTCGTCACCGGCACCCGCGCGGCGATCGAGACCCCTCTGCTCTACGATCCCGGCGCCCGCTGGGAATACGGCAGCAACATCGACTGGGTGGGGCAGGTCGTCGAGGGCATCCGGGGTGAGCGGCTCGGCGAGGTGATGCGCCGGCGCGTCTTCGATCCGCTGGGCATGAACGAGATCGCCTTCACCCGAACCGATGCGATGAAGGCGCGCACCGCGACCATGCATGGCCGCGGGCCCGACGGGTCGCTGACGCCGATGGCGGATTTCGCGCTGCCCGACAATCCCGAGATCGACATGGGCGGCCACGGCCTCTACGCGACCGTGCCCGAGTACATGAAGTTCATGCGGATGTGGTTGAACGACGGCGCGGGCCCCGCGGGCCAGGTGCTGAAGCCCGAGACGGTCGAATGGGCGGTCAAGGGCGCGCTCGTCCCGCCGCAGAAGGTGACGATGCTGCCGGGCGTGATCCCGTCGCTTTCGAACGACGCCGAGTTCTTCCCCGGCATGAAGAAGGACTGGTCCTACACATTCATGGTGAATTCCGAGGAAGCGCCGACCGGCCGTCCGGCGGATACCATCGCCTGGTGCGGGCTCGCCAATCTCTATTACTGGATCGACCGCCAGAACGGATTCGCCGGCTATCTTGCGACGCAGATCCTGCCGTTTGGCGATCCGGTCGCCTTCCCGCGCTATCTCGACTTCGAGACCGCCGTCTATCGCGCCCTGGCCCCCGCGCGGGCGGCCTGAGGAGTCCGGCGCCCGCCTCCGCGACGAGGGGCGGGCGCATCGCCGCGGCGGGTCCTGAACCGGGGCCCCGGTGAGCGTTTGGCATCCTCAGGCGCGATGCGGCGTTCTTCCCGCGGCCAGTCGATCGCTTCGTCGTTCGGCACCCGGCCCGGCGGCGCGAACGCCCGCTCGTTCCACCTCGCGAAAGCGCGAATAATCGTCCTATTTGATGCCTTCCATGCCTCGGTGGCTTGCGCGCGCCGGGCCGTGGGCTAGGTTCACGCCTCCATCCCGCGATCGAGAGGGGCATTCATGTTTGCCAGAATTCACGCGGCGGCGCTGCTCGGCGGCCTGCTCGCTTTCGCGCCCGCGGCGCGCGCAGAAGTGGATACGATCCTGAACGTATCCTACGATATCGCCCGCGAGCTTTACGCGGCGATCAACGAGTCCTTCTCCCCGGCCTTCGAGGCCGAGCACGGACGGCCGCTCGAAGTGAACCAGAGCCATGCCGGTTCCTCGAAACAGGCGCGCTCGGTGCTGGAGGGGCTCCAGGCGGATGTGGTGACGCTGAACCAGGTGACCGACGTCCAGATCCTCGCCGACAAGGGGCTGATCGCCGCCGACTGGCAGGACCGGCTGCCGAACAACGCCTCGCCCTATTTCTCGCTTCCCGCCTTCGTGGTGCGCGAAGGCAATCCGAAGCAGATCCTGAACTGGGGCGATCTGGCGAAGGACGGGGTTCAGGTGGTTTTCCCGAACCCGAAGACTTCGGGCAACGGGCGCTACACCTATCTCGCCGCCCGTGCCTGGGCGGAGCGGGAATATGGCGGCGATCAGGCACAAGTGACGGAGTACATGAAGAAGCTCTTCGCCAATGTGCCGATCTTCGACACCGGCGGCCGGGCGGCCTCGACGACCTTCGCCGAGCGCGGCATCGGCGATGTGCTGATCACCTTCGAGGCGGAACTCGCGACGATCAAGCGCGAATTCGGCGACGATTTCGAACCCGTCGTGCCGCCGGTCAGCCTGCTCGCGGAATTCCCCGTGGCGGTGGTCGATACCGTGGCCGACGCCCATGGCAGCCGCGCGGAGGCGGAGGCCTATCTCCAGTACCTCTACACCCCGGAGGCGCGGGAGATCGTCGTCCAGTTCGGCAACCGCGTGGACGACGCCGAGATCATGGCCGCGCATGCCGACGAATTTCCACCGGTCGAGCTCGTGACCGTGGAGGACATGTTCGGCGGCTGGGAGCGGGTCACGAAGGAGCATTTCGCCGAGGGCGGCCTCCTCGACGAAGTCTTCCTCGCCCGCTGAGGCTTCCCGGCGCACCGGGTCGGCGTGACACTGTGAGCGGGTGAGCGGGCGGACCGCCCACCCTGCCCGACCGCGCTGGCCGCCGGCCGTCCTGCCCCGTCAGCCCGCGCCCCGGGTCGCCTCGGCGACCGCTTCGGGGATCAGCGCGCCGCGATGGCGGATCACCTGGCGGCTGAGCGCATGGCCGGCGCGAATGGCCTCCTCGCAGCCGGCTCCCGCGAGGGCGGCGGCGAGATAGCCCGCGTTGAAGCTGTCCCCGGCGGAGGTGGTGTCGACCGCGGGCTCGGGCGCCAGGTCGTCGATCCGGCCCTCGCCCTCGGCGCCGCCGAAGCGCATCGGTCCGCCGCCGTTCTTCACGACGACATGGCCGGCGCCGAGCGCGAGGTAGCGTCGGATCGTCGCCTCGGCGTCGGCGTCGCCGAAATGCGTCGCCTCGTCATCGAAACTCGGCAGCACGAGATCGGCGCCCGCCGCCGCCTCCTCGATCCCCTCCCGCATCTTCCCGGTGTCGGCCCAGAGACGCGGGCGCAGGTTCGGATCGAATACCACGCGGGTCCCCGCCGCCCGGGCGCGCGCGAGCGCGGCGGCGAGCGCCGTCCGGCCCGCGTCCGGCAGGATCGCCACGCTGATCCCCGAGAAATACGCGAGGCGGCAGCCTGCGAGCGCGCGGTCGAGAACTTCGGGATCGTCCGCGAGCCGCTTCGCCGCCGAGGTGTCGCGCCAATAGGTGAAGCTGCGCTCGCCGTTCCGGAGCGAGATGGCGTAGAGCCCGATCTCCCGTTCCGGATCGCGGCCCACGTGCTCCGCCTCGATCCCCTCCGCCGCGAGGAAATCGACCATCTTGCGCGAGAACTCCCCCTCCCCTACCCGGCTGAGATAGCCGACGCGCCAGTCCGGCCCGAGCATGCGGCGCAGATACCAGGCGGTGTTGAGCGTGTCCCCGGCGATACCGAGCCGCCACAGATCCTCGGCCCCGGTCCCGGTCCCGGACAGTTCGACCATCGCCTCGCCGATGGAGAGGATCAGCGACCCGCTCACGCCGCCGCCTCGGCCGCGCGATGCGAAAGCGCGGCCTCGACCCCACGCAGCTCGGCGAGGCCCTTGAGCCTGCCGATCGCGGGATAGCCCGGCTGGCCTCCCTTTCCGATGTCGTCGAGGATGTCCTGTCCGTGGTCGGGCCGCATCGGGATCTCGGCGTCCCCGCGCCCTGCCGCGCGACGGCGGGCCTCCTCCTCGAGCACGGCGGCGATCAGCGCCACCATATCGGTCTGGCCGCCCAGATGCTCATCCTCGAAGAAGCTGGCGGGCACGGTGTCCGCGTCGCGCCGGACATTGCGCAGGTGCAGGAAATGCACCCGGTCGCCGAGGCGGCGCATCATGCCGGGCAAGTCGTTGTCGGGCCGCGCGCCCAGCGAACCCGAGCAGAGCGTGATCCCGTTGGCCGGCACGTCGACGGCGGCGATCCTCTCGGCGTAATCGGCCTCGGTCGACATGATCCGGGGCAGCCCAAGCAGCGGGAACGGCGGATCGTCGGGGTGGCAGCAAAGCCGAAGGCCGAGATCCTGCGCCGCCGGTGCGACCTGTTCGAGGAAGTCGTGGAAGTTCGCGCGCAGACGCTCGTCGGTCACCGGCGCGTAGCTTTCAAGATGCGCGCGGACATCGGCCATGGTCATCTTCTCCGCGGCGCCCGGCAGCCCGAAGACCACGTTGCCCGCGAGCGCGTCGCGCCGCGCCTCGTCCATCCCGGCGAAGCGCCGGGCCGCCTCCTCACGGACCTCCTCGGGGAAATCCTCCGCCGCGCCCGGGCGCTCCAGGATATGGATGTCGAAGGCCGCGAAATCCATCAGATCGAAACGCATGCAGCGCGCGCCGTTCGGCCGCCGCCAGGCGAGATCGGTCCGCGTCCAGTCGAGCACGGGCATGAAGTTGTAGCAGATGACTTCGATCCCCGCGTCCCGCAGGTTCTTCGCCGAAGTGATCCAGTTCGCGACATGCTCGCGCCAGTCGCCGGTCTGGGTCTTGATCGCCTCGCTGACCGGCAGGCTTTCGACAACCTCCCAGGCGATGCCGGAAGGAGCGCCGTCGCGCATCGCGCCGATCTCCCGCTGGCGCCGGGCGATCTCCTCGGGCGTCCAGACCGTGCCCGTCGGCACGTGATGCAGGGCGGTCACGACGCCGCGCACACCCGCCTGCAGCATGTCGTCGATCGACACCGGGTCCTTCGGGCCGAACCAGCGCCATGTATGTCGCATCTAGATCTCCTGAGTTGGCTTCATTCGGTGAAATAGTCCGGGTGCGTCTCCGCGATCCGCGGGAGTTCGGTCAGGATCTGCCGCAGGTGCACGCGGATCGCGCGTTCCGCTTCATCCTCCCTCCCCCGACGGACCGCGTCGAGGATTTCCCGATGCTGAGCGATCGTATGCGCGCGATCGAAGACACGCATCGAGAGATGCCGGAGACGGTTCATCTGGGACTTCATCCGCTCGAGCTCGTCCCAGACCATCTCCTGTCCAGCGGCAACGGCGAGCAATCGGTGAAACCGGTCGTCGGATTCGATGAACCGCTCGACGGAGCCTTCGGCGTCGGCCCGCGTCTGGGCTTCGATCTCGGCCTCCATCCGTCCGACGGCTTCGGCCGGCCGCGCGGCGGCCGCCATGCGCGCGAGGTCGCTCTCGACCGCCTCGCGGATCATGCGCGCCGACAACACCGCCACGATCGAGATCTTTCCGATGTAGGTTCCTCGCTGGGGGCGGACCTCGGCGAGTCCCTCGCTTGCGAGGCGGATGAAGGCTTCGCGGACAGGCTGGCGGCTGACGCCGATCTCACCCGCGATCTCGGTTTCGCTCAGACGCTCGCCGGGAAGCAGTTCACCGCGCAGCACGCGTTGGCGGAGCCAGTCGTAGACCTGGCTCGTGACGCTGGGCGCCGCCGTGATGACGATCGGTTGCAAGATTCGCGGCTCCTTCGGTTCCCTCTTACACCATACTTCCATACTAGTCTATAACCAGTTTGGCACCAGCATTGAGCGTTCGTATTGGAACCTTCTGTGTTACCGGACCCCCGCGATCTGGCCGGGGATACGGCGCTGGAGTGTCCTAGTTCTGAACCAGACCATCCCGTGGCCTTTTGGGCAAGGCCGGTTCGCGGCCGGTTCTGTCACTTCACCTCGTCGAGCATCCGTCGTACCGCCGCCTCAAGCCTCCGTCTATCCATCGTCGAAAAGTCCAGCGGTACCCGGATTTCGAGCCGGCCGTTCGCCGCCGTGCATTTCGCCGCGCCGCCCGGTCGGGCCACATCGAAAGTCACTTTCGGCTTTCGCCCGGCCCTCGGTCCCTCTCGCGGGATCTTCCCCGCGGGGAAGGTTTCCGGCGTCTGCGTCTCGGCCGCCCATCGGCGGAGCACGGCGAGTTCCGCATCCGCGCTCGGCTCGGCCAGTGCCCCCAACTCCTCACGGATCGCCGCCAAGGCCTCGGGTTCCGCCTCCAGCCTCCGCCGCAGGTCCAGCCCCAGACCGCGCGGCAATTCCCGAGGAAAGCGCAGCGCCTCCCCGAGAAGGTCCACCAGGCTCACGAAGGCGCGGATGTAGCTCCTCTTCTGATAGCCCGCGCTCTGAAACAGGATCGCGACCGCCTTGTCGGCGTCGTCGCAATCCGTCCGGGGATCTCGCGCGTAGTCGCGCGCCATGGTCGCCATCTCCATGAAGGAGATATCCTTCCGGACCATGTTCTCGTCGACCATCCGCCGATAGAGCTGGTCCAGCCCTTCCGCGTCCGTCATCAGCCCCGCCGGAACCTTCGCGTAGCGCTCGTCCCCGGTCTCGGCGAGCAGCTCGCGGTAGGCCGTGAGCCGACGCATGCCCTGCACCAACTCGTAACGCCCCTGCCCGGCCGGCTCGACCCGGATCGGGTTCGACAAGCCGATTTCCCGGATAGACGTCTTCAGCTCCCCGAGTTCCGGGTCCTCCCCTGCGATCCGGTCGCGGCTCAGTTTCGTTGTGTCGATCGCGTCGATCGGAATCAGGTCCACGACGAGGCCGAGCCCCTTCAGCCGGACCAGCTCTCCGGCCAGGGCATCATTCTCCGCCCGGATCGCCGCCTCGGCCTCGGCGCGGGCGCGCAGCGCATCGGCGTTCTCCTGTACCGCCGTCGCCATCGGACCGCGCCGGCGCCGCGCACCTCCTGGATCGTCGGACTCATCAAGGGCGACCTTCCCCGCGGGGAAGGTCGAGGCTGCAACCGCCGCCACAGCCGGCTCCTCCGGCATATCGAGATCAAAGACCCGGCGCTTCCTCATGACCGCGCCTCCACCTTGTCCCAGGCCGCGACGCAGACCTCCTTGAACTCGGCGTAGGCGGTATCGAAACTGGCCCGCGCGCGCCTCCAGGTTTCCCGTGTCATGTCGCGATAGTCGATCTCATAAACCGAACACAGGAACCGCCCCGACTGTTCGACAGCCCGCGTCATCTCGATCGGACTCTCGCTCACCCGGTCCCCGAAGACCTTGCGGAACGCCTCAAGCATCGCCTTGTGCAGGTCGTTCGCGGGCTCGAACCGGGTCAACAGGAACTTAACATCGGCGAAGGCTTTCGGAAGCGCAACCTTCCCCGCGGGGAAGGTTTCCCCGAACCCGGCCGAAAGATCCTCGAGCGCTTCCGACAACTGCCCGATGAAGCTCGTGGTGGAGTCGTATTCCCAGTAACCAGGACCAGACGGGATATAGAGAACATCCGCCGCGAAGACCGCGTTCATGGACTGGTATCCGATCGCCGGCGGGCAATCGAAAATGATCAGGTCATAGGCGTCGTCCGGCAGGTGATCGAGATAGCGCGAGACCGCCGCGAAGAACGACCATTCCGGATTCAGGTGCCGGTACTGCGCGCTCGCGAACTCCACGAAGGCCGCGTTCGCGCAGGAGGGAATGATGTCGATGGTCGACCAGGCGGTCGACTTCAGGAAATCGTTGACCCGCAACTCGGCCAGGCCAAGATCCCGGATCGATGCCGGCAGCCGCCGCTGGGGCAGGGCGGCGCCGCTCTCCGCGCCCCTGGGCGCCGCGTTCATCCGGTCGGTCTCATTGATCAGATCCCGCGCCAGAATTCCCCAGACCGTGTGTTCCTCGCTGACATCCGTCAGACCCATCGAATGGCTGAGCGTCGCCTGCGGGTCGAAATCCACCACCAGAACCCGATACCCGTCCAGCGCAGCGGCATGGGCGAAATGCAGCGCCACCGTCGACTTGCCGGCACCTCCCTTGAAGTTCGCGATCGCCGCCCGCAGCGCCCGCTTGCCCTTGGGACGCGGCGGCATCAGGCTGCGCCGGTTCACCTTCATGCGCCGCCGAAGATCATTGATCTCATCAAGCGAGAACCAGCGCTGACGCCCATCCTCCTCCACCTCACCCGCTGGGAGCCCCGGTTCCGCCGCCAACCGGCCCCGGAACGTCGATTGATTGATCCGGAACACCAGCTCCGCCACCTCCCAGCTCGAGAACCGCCGCAGCGTCTTCTCAAGCTCCGGGCTGAAGGTCTGGCGGCGAATCCACCCCTGCATCTTCAGAGACTGGGCCTGCAACGCGGCCAGATCGCTGTGTGTGTACATGATTGCCTGTTTCGCTATTTCGCGGACGTTGTTTCCTGCCGAATTCAGAAATACGTTGAACGACGGTTCGACGCAAACACTTCCCGTGGTCACAGCCGCATTCCCCTGTCCAGCATCGGCCCGCTTTCTGGAAAGCGGGACAGAAACGCGACGGAGAGCTTAATTGGGGGGACAAAGATGGCTGAAACGGTGTCACCCAAGGCGTCCCCCAATACCAATGATACCTCAGATTCAATCTGAACGCGCTCTCATGCCCCTCCCACCACCTCCGAGCCAGAGACTTGACAGAATCACAGAACAGGACGTTAATTCCCAGCAAGCGGCCAAGTACGTTGCCACAGAACGCCGCGCCTCGAGCAGAAACAGCATAGCCGTCGGCGATCCGACCGGTGAAGGACAGAGCCATGCAGGCGAGAACCATGGGCGGGCCCAACGCCCTGAGCATGAAATATGACCTGTTGACCGCTATCGGTTGCTATGCGCTCGCTCAGCCAGCCGGAATTCAACGGCTGGTTCTGCGGTTTCTCACCCTGATCACCGCCCGATACAACTGGAGATACGGCGTTCTGCGGGTTGGTCAGCGCGAGATCGCCCGCCTCTGGTCCGTTGATGAGCGCACCGTGAAACGCGAAATGTCCAAGCTCCGCGCGCTCGGCTGGATCACGCTCGAATCTCCCGCGAGGCGGGGCAGGGTGGCAAGCTATGCGCTCGATCTCACCACCATCCGGGCAACGACGCGCAACGCCTGGCCTAGAGTAGGCGTGGATTTCGACAGCAGGATGACCGCCATCACCGGGCCGTCCGCGACGGTCGTACCGTTTCCAGGACCCGGGCCGGCCCACGAGGTCCAAACCGTCAACCATCCGGAGGGCGACGATCCGTGGTCCGTTGTCCGCGGATTGCTGCGCGCCGAGGACCCGGTGGTCTTCGCGAACTGGTTCGAACCGCTGCGAAGCCGGGCAGGGGAAGGGGAGGCGCCGCTCCTGGTCGCACCGAACGCCTTTCACGCCAGCCACATCAGGACGCACTACGCCGATCGTCTTCGCCGCGCGCTGCGTCGCGCCGGTCGCTCCGAGGATTTTCGCATCATCTCGGAGACAGTCCCCGTTCAGGCGCGATGATTCCAGTGATACGAACTTGCAATCATCGGTATCATGATCTATATACGTACCACTTCTAGGCATGATCGCGGCTGGCCATGTCACCCGCCCGCGGGGGGAGATGCGATGACAGGACCCTTTGACGAGGAATTTTTCATCGAGACCGTCGGTCCGACGGGAGCCGCCGGTGAGCGACCGGATCCGCATACGCTTCTCGTCCGGGCAGGGAGTTCCCGCGACCTCGCGCTGGCCGAACGCACGCTGCGCGTGCTTGGACGGTCCGTGGTCATCAATCGCGCCGCTCGGCAGGAAGAGCGTATCGAGCGCCTGATCGAAGCCATCATCGAGGAGGAGCCGCTCTCCGCGACCGACGAGGCGCTCGATCTCGACAACGCGGCGCTTCGCGCGCGTTACCTCGAAACGGTTCCGACCTATTCCGCCGCCGACCTCCACGCGCTGGCCGGGAGCGTCGCGGCCAATCGGGGCGCGCTGGCCTTTGGCTGGAAGAAGGAAGGCCGCGCCTTCGCGGTCCCCTACAAGGGCGCGGACCGGTTTCCCCGGTTCCAGTTCGCCGACGGTCAGCCGCGACCGGTGATCCGGCACATCCTGCGGGCACTCCCGGAGGTGATGAGCCCGTGGCAGGTCGCGCTCTGGTTCGCTTCCGGAAACGGATGGCTCGGGGGTGCCGCGCCGGCGGACCGGCTCGCCGACACGGAGACGGTCGTCGCGGCCGCCGGGCGGATGCGCGAGCAGACCATCGGGTGAGCCGGATCGTTCCGTCACCCCCGCTTGCCCTGCCCGAACCGAATCTCCTCACCTTGCCCGCGGGCAGCACGCTCCACCGCGTCCATGCCGCGCAGTTCGACGGAACGGCCTTCAATCCATGCCTCGGGCGTCCGACTCGTTTCGCTCCGATAGCGGATCGCGCGGGAGGCTGCGTCGCTTCCCTCTACGCCGGTTCGACCCTCCGCGCCGCGATCTTCGAGACCATCTTCCACGACATCCCGGCGAAGGCGCCGCTCCGGACCGTCCCGAAACACGAGGTCACGAGCCGGATGCACAGCATTCTGAGAACCGAAGCGGCGCTGACCCTGGTCGAGCTTCGCACTCCGGATCTCGCAAAATGGGGGCTGGAGCACCAGGAGCTGATCTCCGCGCCGGCAGACCAATATGAGCGCACCGCGCCCTGGGCGGCGGCCATCCACCACCAGTTCGCCGGGGTGGAGGGCCTAGTCTGGACCTCGAACCGCTGTGATCCGGACAGCGCCTACCTCTTCTTCGGCGATCGGATTGGCGCGGAAGCCTTCGCGGCGCTTTCAGTCCGCGAAGGCAGGAGCGAGGGCTTTCTCGCCGATGTCCGCGAGGCCGGTTTGCGCGCCGGCATCGCGATCACGATCTGAAGCCGGCGATCTGAGGATTATCGGACCTGTCCTCGTGTGACAGATCGCGGCGCTTTCCTGGGTCATGGGCCAGGAAAGCGCCGCCGCCGCGGTGAAGGGGAGGGGCCCAAGGTCGACCCGGGGCCAGGGCAAGCGCTCGCCGGCCGCCGGCCGGGATCTCCACCCCTCCGCGCGTTACTCCTGCCGCACGGCGTCGGCGGTATTCTGGATGAAGGCCGCGATCTTGNGACCCGGGGCCAGGGCAAGCGCTCGCCGGCCGCCGGCCGGGATCTCCACCCCTCCGCGCGTTACTCCTGCCGCACGGCGTCGGCGGTATTCTGGATGAAGGCCGCGATCTTGCGGACATCCTCCTCGGTCAGCTTCCCCTCGAAGCTCGGCATGCCCATCGAGGTGAAGGCGCCGCCGATCACGAGGTCGGGGAGCATCTCGATCGTTTCCTTCATCGAATAGCCGAGATTCGGGAGCGCGCCGCCGTTCTCGACCGCCGGCACCCCGTGGCAGAACAGGCAAGAGGCGATGTAGAGCTTCGATCCTTCCTCGACATCGGCTTCGTCATAGGCGACGCCTTCGAGCAGTTGCGCCGGATCGCGGTGAACGAGCTCCGGCATCCGCGCCTCGCCGCCCAGCCTGAAGGTATAGACCCGGCCCGGCCCCGCCGTCTCGGTGGCGCGGTTGGCGAGGCCGTAGACGCCGCCCCAGCCGACCGCGACCGAGACATACTGCGTGCCGTCCCGTTCCCAGGTCGATGGCGCGGCCACGACGCCTGTGCCGACCGGCGTCTGCCACAGCATGTTCCCGGTCTTGGCGTCATAGGCGACGAAGCGGCCGTCCGCCGTCCCCTGGAACACGAGATTGCCCGCCGTGGTCAGCGTGCCGCCGTTCCAGGGTGACACATAATCCACCCGCCAGGCCGGGGCCTGCTTCACCGGGTCCCACGCCAGGAGCTGACCGTATGGCGTGGCCTTGGGCGTGCCGGTCGAGAGCAGCTTGCCGAGGTTCCAGCCGTTCGCCGACATCGGCTCGTTCGGGACGAGCGTGTTGTGCTGCCACTCCGGATTGGGCTGCTGCACGCCGGGGATGCCCTGCGCGGGAATGTAGACCAGTCCGGTGTCGGGATTGTAGGACATCGGATGCCAGTTATGCGCGCCGAAGGCCGAGGGGATGGTTTCCCAGACCTCGCCATCCGGCGAACGCGCCTCTGGCACCTCCATCGGGCGCCCGTTCTCGTCATAACCGGTGGCCCAGGTCACCTTGGCGAAGGGTTCCGCCGAAAGGAATTCGCAGTTCGTGCGGTCCACGATGAAGAAGAAGCCGTTCTTCGGCGCGTGCATGAAGACCTGGCGGGTCTCCCCCTCCCACTCGATGTCGGAGAGGATGATGTGCTGCGTCGCCGTATAGTCCCAGTTCTCGCTCGGCGTCTCCTGGTAGTGGCAGACATATTCGCCGGTATCCGGACGGAGCGCCACGACGGAGGAGAGGTAGAGGTTGTCGCCGCCCGCCGGGCTCCGCGTCCTGGCGTCCCAGGGGCTGCCGTTGCCGACGCCGATATACATCAGATCGAGTTCGGGGTCATAGGCCATCGAATCCCAGACCGTGCCGCCGCCGCCGACTTCCCACCACTTGCCCGCGGGGTCCCAGGTCTCGGCCGCGGCCTCCATCGCCTCGCTCTCGAACGGCTTCGACGGATCGCCGGGCACGGTGTGGAAGCGCCACACCTGATCTCCGCTCGCGGCGTCATAGGCGGTGATATAGCCCCGGACGCCGTATTCGGCGCCGCCGTTGCCGATCATCACCTTGCCCTTGTAGACCCGCGGCGCCCCGGTGATCGTATAGGCCATGTCGCGGTTCTCGATCGTGTCGACCTTCCAGGCCCGCTCGCCGGTCGCCGCGTCGATGGCGTGCAGCCAGCCGTCGAAGGCGCCGACATAGACCTTGCCGTCGTAGACCGCGACACCGCGGTTGATCACGTCGCAGCAGCCGTTGGCGCCGTATTCCCCCGGCACCTCGGGATCGTAGCGCCACAACTCCTCGCCCGTCACCGCGTCGAGCGCATGAACGATGCTCCACGAGGACGAGACGTACATCACCCCATCGACCACCAGCGGTGTCGCCTCGACGCCGCGCGTCGAATCGAGGCTGGTCGACCATGCGAGGCCGAGTTCGCCCACGTTCTCCGACGTGATCTCGTTGAGTTTGGAGTAGCGCGTCTCCTGATAGTTCAGGCCGTAGCTCGGCCAGTCCTTGGTCTCCGCCGCGTTGGCGATGATCGCCTCGGAGTCGAGGCCCGCGACCGAGTTTCTCGGCGCGTCCTGGGCGAAGGCGCCGCCCGCGCAGGCGGCCAGCAGCGCGGCGAGCGCCTGCGCATGCATGTCACGTTTCCTGATTGGCATTTTTTTCCTCCCCTTGGTCTCGTCAGAGTAGGGATGGCCCGATGGCGAAACTTGGACTTTTCCGCCACGCCGCGCGCAACCGTCGGATGAGGATTCGGCGCATGGATTCGTGCGACCGAGCTCACGCGTGTGCCGGCCGAATGGAACGCCCGAGGTCAGGCGGAAACGAACCGGGATGTTGCGAGTTGACGACTCACCCGCCAGCAAGGCGAGATTGACCCAAGGCGCGCAGCCCCAGGAGGAGTGATATGCGGTTCGAAGCGTGGAACGAGGCGCTGCGTGTCACCTGCGGCCACTTCCAGGGCGTTCCGGAAAGGACCCGGCGTTCGGTCGATGGCCATTTCCGGAGACAGTCGATCAGTGGCCTCGATGTCGCGAATTTCGCCTGCGACCTGCGCCGCATCGAGCGAACCCGGCGCGACGTGCGGAACGACCATCAGGAGCACCTCTATCTCCTGTTCCAGATCGCCGGACTCACCAAGGTCGAGATCGGCGAGACGCGGCGCGTGCTCCGACCGGGCAACCTGTTCCTGCTCGATTCGACCAGCCCGTCGCGGATGGAGTTTTCCGGGGAGCGTTCGCATTGCGTCTCGCTGCACCTGCCCCGCGCCGCCCTGCTGTCCGGTGCCTCGCGCGCGCTCCGGATCGGCCGCGTGCATGCCGATGACCAGCGCCATGCGCGCTGGCTCAGGCAGCGCATCGTGGCCGGGCTGGCCCGGGTGGAACAGCGCTCCGATCCGGAATTCCTGCTGGAGCTGGCGCGCGTCACCTTCGTCGTCGATGGCGATGGCGCGCCCGCTCTCCCGGACAGGTCTTCCCAACGGAGCCGCTACCAATTCGCGCTGCGGGAGATCGAACTCCAGATCACCAGCCCGAACCTGTCCCTCGGCTGGCTCGCCGCGACGGTCGGCATTTCGGAGCGGCAGCTCGAAAGGGATTTCGCCGCGCATGACACGTCCTATATCCGGTCCGTGCGCGACCAGCGCCTGAAGCTCGCGCGCGACCTGATGAAGCTGGCGAAGCGGTCCGGGCGAAGCGTCCGCGTGACCGACCTGGCCTATTCCTCCGGCTTTCGTGACCTCTCGAATTTCAACCGCGCCTTCAAGGCGGGTTTCGGGGTGACGCCGAGGGAGTGCATGCGCCTGGTCGGCCCGGCGGCCGACTACCCGGTGTCATCGCGTCCGCCAGAACGCGAGGCGGTGGCGCCCGCCGGAGGTTGAACCGCCAGACCTGAACTGGCCGCCGCGATCCATCTCGCGCTGGCGGCCGCTCGGTGACACTCGGTCAGGCCGGGCCGCGATCGAGACGCGGGCCTGGGATCAGCCGCGGAAGAAAGCGGTCATCTCGCGCAGCGCCTCGTCGGGCAGTTCCTACTGCGGCGTATGCCCGCAGCCGAGCGCGCGTCCGCGCACGTCCCGCGCCTTCTCACGCCAGGTCTCGAGCACGTCATAGGTCTGGCCGACGACGCCGCGAGCACCCCAGAGTGCCAGCAGCGGAGCTTCGACCCGCGTCCCGGCGTCCGATCGCCCGGGTCGGAGGCGGCGTGCCGGTGCACCTGCTCGCCGACAACATGCGCGCCTGCGAACGTCTGATGGAGGCGGGCCGCGCCGAATTCCTGCTCTGCCATACCCATCCGGAGATGGATCTGGCGTTGCCCGAAGCGCACTACCGGCGGCGCGAGATCGCGCGCGACCGTCTGGTGCCGGTCTCGGCCTGTGTCGACGGCGCGCCGGTCTACAGGCTCGACGGCCGCGCGGTGCCGTTTCTGAATTTCGACGAGCAGTCGGGGATCGGCCGCATTCTCCTCGCGACCCTCGGCCCCGATTTCGCGTGGCTGGATCTCGCGCCGATCTTCACCTCGCATGTCGCGATGGCCCTGAGGACCATGGTCGTCGAGGGCCGGGGCATCGCCTGGCTGCCGGCCAATCTGCTCGGTGAGGAGCTGGCGAACGGGCAATGCGCGATCATCGGCGGCGCGGAGACGCAGGTCGAGATGGCGATCTCGCTGATCCGGCCGAAGGCGCGGCTGTCACCGCTGGCCGAGAGCTTCTGGAGCGCGTCGGCCTGACGGCCTCATCCCGGCCGGCGCGGCACCCCGCCCGCGCGGGGCTCGCCATCCGTCCCTTCGAGATGGGTCGTTTCCGGATGGGCCGTTTCGAGATGGGCGCGCAGGATCTCGACGTTGCGCAGGTTGGCGCGGAAACCGGCGTCGAAGAGCGTGCCGAGAATCGGGATGCTGCCGACCGCCGCGTCGAGCGCGACATTCACACCCTGTCGCGCCAGCTTGCCGCGCGGCAGCCCCATGCGATAGCTCTCGAGGATGATCCAGACGGCGGGCAGTGCCGCGGCCAGGTCACCGACCACCGGCACGATGCTGGCGATCGCATCGTAGCCGACGCGGAATCGGGTGCCCGGAATTCGGAAGATCGAGTCGAGTTGCCGTGAAAGCCGGGCGAGCCGGTCGAAACGGGCCCTGTGCGGGTGATCTGTGCGCGGTTGGTGCGGTTGGTCTGCCATGGTGTGAAAGACGCCCGGCCCCCGTTTGGGTTCCATCCAGCCGGGCGGCTGGCGCCCACGCGGGCGACGCGTGATCTCGCGCGAAATCCCCCGGGCGCCGGGGTCTCACTCGGCCGCCGGGATCGCCTGGTGGAACTCCTCACGATAGGGGCGGGCCGAGGGGGGGAGCTCGCGGCGCAGGTAGTGTTCCTCGTAGCGAAGCTGGCGCAGGAGGACCGGCCAGACCTCCCTGTAGGCGTGCCACATCGACGGATTGGGCTCCGGCAGGTCGTCCTTGATCAGCGCGTGCAGACGGGGCAGCGCGTGATACGGGATCATCGGGAACATGTGATGCTCGACGTGATAGTTCATGTTCCAGTAGATGAAGCGCGAGACCGGGTTCATGTAGACGGTCCGCGTGTTCAGCCGGTGGTCCGTCACATTGTCGGCGAGACCGATATGCTGCAGCAGGCCGGTCAGGATCATGTGCCACGACCCGTAGAGCCGCGGCGTGCCGATCAGCAGGATCGGAAGCCAGGACCCGAGACCGAGCGCGAGCAGGATCGTCACGACATAGATCGCCACATGCCAGCGCGCCGCCGTGATCGCCCGCGGCCATTCGCTTTCCGGAATGAAGCTCTTCTCGTCGGGCGAGAGATTGCCGAAGGCGTTCCGGAACAGGGTCGGCAGCGAATAGCGGAAGTCGAGCACGCCGGTGAACATGAGCGCCGCCTTCAGGAGATCGGGCGGGCGCATCACCGCGATCTCGGCGTCGCGGCCGACGATGATCGTGTCGGTGTGGTGCCGTGCATGGCTCCAGCGCCAGGTCACCGGATTGCGCATCAGCATGAAGGAGGCGATCTGGTAGACGAAGTTGTTCTTCCACGGCGTCTTGAAGGCGGTGCCATGCCCGCATTCATGCCAGCGCGAGTCGCTGGCCGAGCCGTAGAGCACGCCATAGACCGCGAAGAACGGCACGCACCACCATGTGCCCCAGGTGAGGATCGCGCCCGCCGCGGAGGCGAGGATGAGGCCGAGCCAGATCGCCGTGTCCCGCGTCGCCGGGGCGTCGTCGCGCTTCATCAGCTCCTTCATCGTCTTGCGCGGCACGTCGCTGTGGTACCAGTCCGCCGAGGCGAGGCCGGCTTCGATCGCCCAGCGGGTGCTCTCTCCGGTCAGGCTGTAGTCCCGCTTCGGCGGGCTCGGCGGGCTCGGCGGGCTCGGCGGATCGGGCGGGGTTTCGATCATCGCGACCTCGGTCGGGGCTTCGGTCGTCGGGGCATCTGTCATGGCGTGCTCCTCGGTCGCGGCCCGCCTTCGAGGGGCGGGAAGATGCCGGAAGGGGTGGGGTAGTCCTCATCCGGCTGGCGGGCGATCGCGGTGATGCGCCGCTCCGCCTCGGAGATCGCGGCCGCGCCGTCGAGCACGCGCAGCGTCAGGTCGTAGCACCGCGTCTCGTCATGCTCGAGCCAGATCATCTCGCCGCGCTCGCGGGCGGCGAGGTTACCGAGGACATGATGGGTCGAGGGTTCGATTCCGAAGGCGTAGTGACCGGCCTGGAAATTCTGCCATTCGTAGAGACAGGGCAGTTGCGCCGCGCGGGTCTCGATCTCGAAGCCGAGGCCGAGGCGGTCGTTGACGAGCGCCACGGGTCTGCGTCCGTCCGCGTCCCCCGGCGCCTCGTGCTGCCAGACCTGCTCGCGAAAGCCGCATCGGGGCGGCGGCGCGACCCGGTAGCCCACACCCTGCGCGGTATAGCTCTCGGCATGGGCGGCCCAGATCACGTCGCGGATCGGCGCGAGGTAGCGCGCGCCCTCGTCGAGCAGCGGCCAGCCGAGGTTGACGTGATAGAAGAACATGTGCGGCGTCCGCGCGAAGCCGTGGTTCAGCACCCGGTCGCGCACGCGGATCTCGTCGCCGCCGACCGTGGCCTCGACGCGGCGCATCAGGTGCAGATCCTCGCCGAAGACCGTCGATTGCCGGATGATCCCCTCGGCCCAGAGCAGACAGCGGTCACCCTCCCAACTCTCGCCATAGCCGGTGAGCCGGGCGGGAATCGTGCCGACGCGTCCGTGCAGCGACTGCCGCTGCGTGACGCGGCCGGGGTAGTTGTAGGTCTCCGCCGGAATGTCGCCGCCGCCGAGGATATGATCGAGTCCACAGGTGACGAGCAGGCCGGAGAAGGACCGCATCCAGGAGAGCCCGCCCTCGCCCTCGTATTCGTGCAGGCCCGGATGCCGAAAGCCCGCGGGGGAGTTCCAGCCGATCGCCTGTCCCCTGAATTCGCAATTGCCGATGTCGAGCGCCCGGTCGACCAGCAGGGTGAACCGGAGCCCTGTGCCGGTGCGGAATTCGAGCATCCGTATGCCCCGCTCCACGCCGTCGCCGAGCGTCATGAGCCGCACGCCCGCGACCTGCGCCAGATCACCGAGGCGTTCGGCGATCTGGCGGCGGGTCAGGGACTGGCCGTGAAGATCAGGCATGGCTCCGCGTCTCCCGTCGATCGGCGCGGAGCGAAACGACGCCACCGAGGCTCACGGCTTCGCTCATCTCCGCGCACTCAGGTTCGGCGACCATTTCGCCGCCCGCGAAGACGACGCGGCGGTCGGCGATCGCGCGTTTCCCGCGGTTCCGACGAGGTGACGACGTTGGGCGGCCCCTTCGCCGCGAGGTCGCGGTTTTGATTGCGTGCAAGTCCGCCCTGGCGCCCAGGTCGACGCCATGCGTCGGGACGCGGGAACCGGCCGTCATCAGACGCCGTTCTCGCGGAACCTGCCGTCGAGGAACTTCTTCGCGCGGGGCACGTCCTCCTCGCTCAGATGCTCGATGATCACCGGGATGTTCGGGTGCTTCTCGGAGAGGCGGCGGAGATAGAGATCGTAGTTGAGCGAGCCGAGCCCCGGCGCGGGCAGTTCGATCTCGCCGACACCGCGGAACGTATGGCTTTCGAGCGCATCGTCGTCGCCGATATCGGCGTGCTTCTCGGATTTGTCGTCGCCGGAGCGCTTCACGTCCTTCGCATGGGCAATGCGGATCCTGTCGCTCAGCGTGTCGAAGACCTGGTTCAATATCCGGTCCATGTCATCGATGTTGTGCGTCTCGAAATAGTTGGTCGGGTCCATGAGCAGTCCGAGGCCCCGATGATCGACCTGCGCGAACATGCGCACCGTCTCCTCGACCGAGCCCACGACATTGTTCACATAGGTTTCCAGCAGGAAAACCGCGCCGTGGTCATAGGCGGTCTGGGCGAGATCGGCGATGACGGCCCGGCAATCCTCGAACCCTTCCTCGGTCTTGTTCTTCGGGTGCGCGACCCAGTCGGACTCGGTGTTGAAGGTGCCGGTCTCGGAGATCACATAGGGCGTCCCGAAATGCCGGGCGTTGCGGATGATCTCCTTGAGATAGCCGACGCGCGCCTCGCGCTCGGCGGGGTCGGGATGCACGATATTGGTGTAGCCCGAGATGCAGCAGACCGGCAGGTGATGGTCGCGGAAGACATCGCGCACCTGTTTGGCTTTCGCCTCGGTGATCTGGCCGGGGCCGAGGTCAACGTCCTTGAAATGCAGGTCGAGCTGCACCGTGTTGAAGTCGAGCGCGCGGATCTTCTTCGCGGTCTCGTCGAGCGAATAGGGAAAGTATCCGGTGAAAATGCCGGCCTGCATCATGGCGTCTGTCCTCCCGTTATTGTTCAGTCGATGGCGATTTCGGAAAGCCGGACGGTCCGGCCCTCGGCGATCGAGCGATAGCCCGCCTCGATCAGCGCCACCGTTCGCACATTGTCCTCGACCGTGAGCGCCGGTGTCTCGCCGGTCCGGACCGCGTGCTGGAGCTGTTCCATCACGCCGATGAAGGCATGCGGGAACCACATCGTCTCCCAGGAGGGCGTTACCCACTGCCCGTCCGTTTCGCGGGTGGAGGCGTAGCTCAGCGTCGAGGCGGCGCCCGTGGGCCAGCCGATGGTCCCCTTCGCCACGCCCTCGGTGCCCTCGACCCGCCAGCGGATGTGCTGGTCATCGGCGTAGCCTTCGACGCGGGGGCCGGACCAGACGTCCTCGGAGGTCAGCGCCAGAACCCCGGAGGGGAAGCGCAGGGTCGAGACCGTGATGCCATCCGAATGCGCGAAAGTGGTCCGCGGGTCCTTGCGCGTCACCGTGGTGATCTCGTCCGGGTCGCCGAACAGGAACCGCAGCGCGTCGAGATGGTGCACGCTCATGTTGGCAAGCGTGAGCCGGTCATACCCGGCGAGAAAGCCCTGCCAGTGCGGGATCGCGTGCATGTCGATCTGCGCGAAGACGATCTCGCCGAGCGCGCCGCGGTCGATGAGCTGTTTCAGAACCCGCATTGACTGGTCGTAGCGCATATTCTGATTGACAGAGAGCGGCTTGCCGGCCGCGGCCGCCTCATCGCGCAGCGCCTTCGCCTCGTCGAGCGTCAGCGCGAGCGGTTTCTGCGCGAGGACGGCCTTCACATGCGGCTGGCGCAGCGCATGGCGGATCAGCTCGGGCTGCCGGTCGGGCGGAAAGGCGAGATCGACGATCTCGACCTCGGAATCCTCGATCAGCGCCTCCGGTGTGGCGTGGACCTTGGGAATGCCCCAGCGCTCCGCCACCTGCCGGGCCTTCGCTTCCGTGCGCGAGGCGATGCCGACCACCGGGAAACCCGCCTCCCGATAGGCGGCGAGGTGGCATTCCGCCATGATCATTCCGGCGCCGACGCAGCCGATCCGCACGTCGCGCGTCCGGATCTCGGAGTCGGGCCGGAGTGCTCCGGCCTGCGACGCCGCCGCCTGCGCTCCGCTCGCGGCGCGCGCCTCCAGTGTCTCGGTCATGTGTCTGGCAGCCTCCCGTCTGCTGGCCGGTCTTTCCGACTCGCGAGAACGTCTGGTCCCGAGGTCGATGCCGATTGATGATGGATATTGACGAGACTTCCATCAACTGTCAAACATCAATTCAAATCATAAACCATCATCCCTGATTTGGGGAGGGACGGGGCATCATGCGCTCAACCGTGCAGGACATCGCCCGCGAGGCGGGGGTTTCGACGGCGACCGTCGATCGGGTGCTGAACGAACGCGGCGGCGTGCGGAGCCGCACCCGCGACGTGGTGATCGAGACCGCGCAGCGTCTCGGCTACATCGCCGAGGTGTCGCCCGCGCCGCGCGGCGAGGGTGTGGTCGAGCTCGCCTTCGTGCTGCCGCGGGGGACGAACGCCTTCATGGCGATGCTCGGCCGGCAGATCGAGCAGCAGGCGGCGGCGAAGGCCGATGTTTCCGTGAGGATCGTTCTGGTCGAAGGCTTCAATCCGGAGACGCTCTCGGCCGCGCTTCGCGGTCTCCGGGGGCGGGTCCAGGGCATCGGCGTCGTGGCGCTCGACCATCCGGCGGTGCGCGAGGCGATCCGGGCCCTGTCGGACGGCGGCACCCCGGTGGTCACGCTGGCATCCGACATCGCCCATGTGCCGCGCGAGGCCTATGTCGGGATCGACAACCGCCAGGCGGGCCGGCTCGCCGGCTATGTCCTCGGCCGTTTCCTCGGCCGGGGCGACGGGGGCGGCGCCCCGCGCAAGGTGGCGATGTTCGCGGGCTCGCTGTCCTATCGCGGTCATCAGGAACGCGAGATGGGATTCCGTCATGTTCTCGGCGAGGAATTCCGGACGCTCGAGATCGTCGAGCTGCGCGAAATGCGCGACGACCGCGACCGCGCGCATTCCGAGGCGCTGGCGCTGCTCGACCGGCACCCGGACCTCGCCGGGATCTATAACGTCGGCGCCGGCAATCAGGGCATCGCGCGGGCGCTCGCTGAGCGCGGCCGTGCCAGGGAGGTGGTGTTCGTCGGGCATGATGCGACCGACGGCAACCGAACGCTGCTGCTCGACGGTACGATCGACGCGGTGATCGACCAGAATCCGCGCGTCGAGGCGCGGGAGGCGCTGAACATCCTGGTCAATGCCGTGCGCGGCACGCGCGCGGCACCGCATCCGCCGCGGCTCCAGATCATCTTTCGCGAGAATCTGCCCGAAATCTGACCGGATCGCGCGGCCGACATCCGCGCCGCGGCATGGGCGCGCGGCCCGACCGGACGATCAGGGGCGCTACCCCCGGCAGACCGAGAAGCCGTCGCGTCGGCTTCCGCCGCCGCTTCCCATCGCCCAGAGAATCTTGAATCCGTTCCAGGCTCCGGCGACGAGGCCGGAGAGCGAGATGGTTCGCGTGTTCGCATTCGCGCCGCGTTCGACCGCGATGCGAGTCGCCTCGCCGCCGGTCGTGACGACGAGCTTGCCTTCCGCGCTCGTGTCCTTGAGATCGCGGACCAGGATCGTGGCGCGGCCGTCGCGATCCGCCAGCACCTCCCCGGCGATCCGGCCGCGGCCGCCATCCTCGAAGGTACCCGCCGAGCGGCCCTGATGATCGGCGAGGTTGCTCTCGTAGGGGTCCGGCTGGCTGCCCCAGCGGGAGTCTCTCGGACCGCTGGCGCCGAGCCCGCGCAAGTCGCTGGCGGCCCCGGCCTTGCCATCCGTCAGGACGGCGGTCGCTGCGAAGGCGGGCGCGATCGGATCGAGAAGCGCCGCGGCGACCAGGGTCGACGCGAGAAGCGCGCCGCGTCGGGCGCGGAGCGGCACGCGGGAAGACGCGCGGGAAGACGAGGGAGCGGACGGCCGCGCGGTACGAAGCGCGGGGGAACGCGACAGGAACATGGTCTCTCCTCGGGCTGAGGGACTGGTTACAACAGAATCGGCGGAAATCCGCTCACGCAAGATGTAGCTGAAAATTTACCTTGCATCAATAATGATGTGATCCGCGAGTATCCGACTCGCGTTTCACGCCGCGCCTCTCTGCCTGGCTCGTGTGGGGCCATCGCTGAACCGGCTCGCGGGGGTCAGGGCGCGATCAGCACCTCGATGCCGAGCTGCTCGAAGGCCTGCGCGTCGGCGTCGCTGATCCCGTCGTCGGTGATGAAGGTGCTGACCACTTCGAGCGTGCTCAGCCGCGTGAAGGAGGAGCGGTTGATCTTGGTGGAATCGGCGACGAGATAGGTATGCGTCGCCGCCTTGATCATCGCCTGTTTCAGCTGCAGGTCGGCGAAGCTCGGATAGGTCAACCCGGCGTCGAGCGCGACGCCCGCGGTGGCGAGGAAGAGCTTCGCCGCGAAGATGTCGCGCAGATATTCGACCGACTTGTCGCCCGAGAGCGAGAGGGTCGGGGCCTTGAACTGCCCACCCGGCATATGCACCGCCGTCCCCGGCACCGCGCCGAGGATCAGCGCGATGTTGAGCGCGTTGGTGATCACGGTCAGGTCGCGGCGGTCGGTGAGACGCAGCGCGACCTCGGTCGTCGTCGATCCGGCGTCGAGGATCAGGCTTTCGCCGTCATGGACAAGCGACGCGGCGAGCGCGCCGATCCGGCGCTTCTTGTCCAGATTGGCGCTGTGCTGAAGCGAGAGCGTGCCGACCTGGGTGCCGATCGTATTGAGGAAGGCGCCGCCGTATTCGCGGGTGATATGGCCTTCCTTCTCCAGCCGCTCCAGATCCTGGCGGATGGTGACTTCGGAGACCTGGAAGGCGTCCGAGAGGTCGCGTACCCGCGCGCTGCCTTCCTCTTCGAGCCAGTCGAGGATGCGCCGCCGCCGTGTCTCGGAGAGCAGGCCCGGCTGGCTTCGGTTCGTCGTCGCATTCCGCGGCATCGTCTTTCTCCGCGCCGTCTATCTCCGCGCCGTCCAACTCCGCGCGGTCTTCCCGGCAGGTTCGGCGCCCCGCCTTCTGGACGATACCGCGCGCGCGATCAACGCGCCGCGGCCGCCTGTTGTCGTAGCACCACCCGCGCCTCGAGCCGGCTCTGCGCCTGATCGACGACCACCGCGGCGATGATGACGAGGCCCTTGATCACCGTCTGCCAGAAGGTCGAGACGCCCATCATCACGAGACCGTCCGAGAGGATGCCGATCACGAAGGCGCCGACGATCGTGCCGCCGATCCGGCCGCGCCCGCCGCTCATCGAGGTGCCGCCGAGCACGGCCGCGGCGATCGCGTTGAGCTCGAAGGTCTCGCCGGTCGCGGGATGCGCCGCCTGAAGCTGCGAGGCGATGATAAGCCCGACGAGCGCGGCGCAGAAGCCCGAGAACATGTAGACGGCGAGCTTGACCTGGCGGACCTTCACGCCCGAGAGCCCCGCGCCCCGCTCGTTGCCGCCGACCGCGTAGATGTGGCGTCCGAGCGGCGTGTTGCGCGCGACGTAGGCCGCCGCCGCCGCGACGACGATCAGGAGCCAGATCGAGACCGGAATCCCGAGGATGTTCCCGGTGCCGATCCAGCGGAACGTGTCCGAACCCCAGTTCGCGTCACCCGAGAGGTTCGGGAAGGTCGCGCCCCCCGAGGCAAGCAGCGCCGCGCCGCGCGCGACATAGAGCGTGCCGAGCGTCGCGATGAAGGGCGCGACGTTCAGCCGGGTGATCAGCAGCCCGTTCACGAGGCCGATAAGGACGCCGACGAGGATGGTGATGAGCGCGATCTCGAAGGTGTTGAACTGGATCGTCCAGGCGAAGCCGAGATCGACGCCGTTGAGCACGAGATAGCCCGCCACCATGCCGCAGAGCCCGACGATCGAGCCGACCGAGAGGTCGATGCCGCCGGTGATGATGACGAAGGTCATGCCGATCGCGAGGAAGGCGTTGAGCGCGACATGCTTGGCCATGATGACCATGTTCGCCGTCGAGAGGAAGTTCGGCGCGGCCAGGGCGAAGAAGGCGAAGACGGCGATCAGCGCGATAAAGGTTCGCGCCTTCAGGAGCAGGAGGAGCAGGCCGGAACCGCCCAGCCGGTTGCTCGCGGGCTCGGAACTGGCGCTCATGCGGATACCTTCTCTTCTGTCCGGGTGTCCCGGGCTTTCGACTGGGCGGCGGCGACGATCTCGGCGGGATGGGCCGTCGCGCCGTCGAATTCGCCGGTGATCCGGCCCTGGGCCATGACGAGGATGCGGTCCGAGACGCCGGCCACTTCTTCGAGATCGGAGCTGACGAAGATGATCGCGAGCCCGTCCTCGGCGAGCTGGCGCATGGTGCGGAACACCTCGGCCTTGGCGCCGATGTCGATGCCGCGAGAGGGTTCGTCCATCAGCAGCACCTTCGGCCGCGTCATCAAGGCTTTGGAGATCACGACCTTCTGCTGGTTGCCGCCCGAGAGGCTGGAGACCGGATGCTCGATATTGGCGATCTTGATCCCGAGCCGGCGCACGAAGTCGCGCGCGCCTTCGGCTTCCGCGCCGAGGTCGAGATGAAAGGCGCGGGTGAAGCGGCGGAGCGCGGAGAGGGTGATGTTCTCGCGGATCGCCATGATCTGCACCAGCCCGTCGCGCTTGCGATCCTCCGGGATCAGCGCGACGCCCCGCGCGATCCGGCCCGCGACGGAAGGGGCGCCGATCGGGGCGCCGTCGAGCCACATCTCGCCGCCGGCGTAAGGATGGAGCCCGAGCACGCATTCGAGGAACTCGCTCCGTCCCGCGCCCATCAGGCCATAGATGCCGAGGATCTCGCCGCGCCGAACCGAAAGGCTCACGTGATCGACGGCGAAGCCGCCGCCCTCGCGCGGGAGGGTGATGTTTTCGGCGCGGAACACGTCCTCGCCGATCCGCGTCGCGCGGGGCGGGAAGTCCTTCGAAGCATCGCCGATCATCGCCTCGACGATCCAGGGGATGGTCACGCCCTCCATCGGCCGCGACCCGGTGATGACGCCGTCGCGAAGAACGGTGATGTAGTCGCCGACGCGGATCAGTTCCTCGAGCCTGTGGCTGATGTAGACGATCCCGACGCCCTGCCGGCGGAGGTCGTCGATCAGCCGGAACAGCACCTCGACCTCGGCCCCCGAGAGCGCGGAGGTCGGCTCGTCGAGGATCAGGATGCGGGCCTTCTCGTTGAGCGCCTTGGCGATCTCGACGATCTGCTGCTGACCGATGCGGAGCGAGCCGAGCGGCGCGTCGGGGTCGATCCTCTGTTCCAGCCGCGCAAGCAGTTCCGCCGTCGCCCTGCGCTGCGCCGCGCGGTCGATGCGGCCGAACCGGGTGATCTCGCGGCCGCAGAAGATGTTCTCGGTGACGCTGAGATCGGGGAAGAGACTCAACTCCTGGAAGACGATGCCGATCCCGGCCTGCTCGGCGGCCTCCTTGTCGGCGAACCGGACCGGGGCGCCGTCCATCAGGATCTCGCCCTCGGTCAGCGGCTCGACCCCGGCGATCACCTTCATCAGCGTCGATTTGCCGGCGCCGTTCTCGCCGACCAGCACGTTGACCGCGCCCATCCGCAGATCGAAATCGACGCCCTTGAGCGCGCGGGTGCCGGGATAGACCTTGACCCCGTTCCGGATCGAAAGCCCGATCGGATGCGCCCCGGTCATGGGCTCCCTGGTCGTGGATTCCCGGGGCACGGACGTCCCGGTCATGGCGCCCCCCAGCTCAGTTCGACGGGCACGATCTGGATCGGATCGCCCGCCCTGGCCATGGCGAAAACGCCGAGGAAGGCGACCGTCTGGCCGACCGGATCGGTCGGGGGCGGGGGAAGAACGCCGTGGGCGTGGTCGTTGAGCGCCCGGCCGAGCTTGGCGAATTCGATCTGGTCGCGGAAATCGGTGAAGACGTAGAAGGGCAGGGCGTCGCGGAGCGCGGTGCCGCGGATGACCGGCCCGAGCTGCAGTTCCGCGTCCGCGCCGCCGTCGCCGTTCACGTCGATCTCAAGCCGGGCCGCGCGCGACTCGAGATTGGCGCCGACGACGTCGCCGGTGCCGCGGACGACGAAGGTGCTCGGCGCGCCCTCGGTCTGGCCGCCCGCGTCGTACTGGCCGCTCGCGGCGGCGAAATCCGCCGCCACCTCGGGCAGCACCGCCTCCGCCGGAGCGCCGGTTTCGCGCAGGCGCGGCAGGATGCGCGTGTCCCAGTCCTCCGCGACCGTCCCGGCGATCACGGTCGCGAAATCCTGGGCCGCGCCGTCGGCCGTGTCGGTCTTCGCGACGATCTTGCACGAGGGCAGGGCGGCCGCGACCGCGCAGGCCAGAAGTATCCGCATCTTTCGCGCTCCTCGCTCGATCGGCCCGGGCGGCCTAGCCCGGGCAGGGGGCGTCGTGGCGTCACTCGGAAAGGGCGAAGGTCTCGAGCCGGGCGGCGTTGTCGGCGTTGATGAGCACGCAGTCCATGAGCTGCTTTTCCTCGAGCCCGGTCGAGCCTTCCTTGAGGAACTTGTCGGCCTGTTCGACCGCGAACTGAGCCTGGCGGTAGGCGGGTTGCAGCACGGTGGCCTTGATCCCGCCGTTCCTGATCGAGTCGCGCACATCGTTGGAGCCGTCGAAGCCCACGACGATCACATCCGTCCGCTCCGCCGCTTCGAGCGCGGCCCAGGCGCCCATGGCCATCGTGTCATTGCCGGAGATGACCCCGGTGATCTCGGGATTGGCCTGCAGGATCGATTCCATCACCGTATAGGCTTCGGTCTGCGACCAATTCGCCGATTGCTGCGCCACCATCTCCATATCCGGATACTGGTCGATCACGTCGTGGTAACCGGCGGAGCGGATGCCGGCGTTAGTGTCGGATTCCTTGCCGAGCAGTTCGGCGTACTGGCCCTTCTCACCCATGAGGGTCACGAATTCCTCGGCGCCGAGCTGCGCGCCCTGGTAGTTGTTCGACACGATCTGGCTGACGGCGATCCCCGATTCGGTGATCTCGCGGTCGATCAGGAAGGCGGGGATGCCCGCCTCCTTCGCGCGCCGGACCGGTCCGACCGAGGCGTCCGCGCCCGCGTTGTCGAGAATGATCGCGGCGACCCCCTGGGCGATCAGCGTGTCGAAGATCTCCGACTGCTTGTTGGCGTCGTCGTCGTGGGTCAGCACCGTGGTCGCGTAGCCGAGTTCCTTCGCCCGCGCCGCCGCGCCCTCGGCCTCCGCCTTGAAGAACGGATTGTCGTGGCTCGGCGTGACGATCGCGATCGTGCCCCCGCCTGTGCCTTGGGCCATCGCCTGGAACGTCGGTGTCATCGCGAGGACCGCGGCGAGTCCGAGCAGCGTGCGTCGTTTCATGTCAGTCTCCTCCCGGCTTTGCCTGATCGCCAACGGCCTGTCACGGCCGGTCGCGTTGAATCGGAGGAGAACCGCTCTTTTGATTGGTGTCAACTTCCTTTGTTTGCCTTCGGTATTATCCCGCAACGCAGCGAATTCATGCTGCGCCTGCGTCCAATCGCGCAGGTCGCGCAGCGATCAACCGAGAATCAGGTTGCCTCGACTCATAAAACGCAGTAGATCGACGTTAATCGAAAGGAAACGAAAGGCGTCCAATCGCCTTCGGACAGGGAAGGAACTCCGCCATGCAGCGTCCGATCCGGCGCAGGCTCAGCTTCGGGGTGGTCATCGGCAGCCGGGCATTCTTCAGCCCCGCGCCCTGCGAGGCCGCACGCCGCGAGGTCCTGGCACATCTCGAAACCCTCGGCATCGATGCCGTGACCCTGCCGTTCGAGGCGACCGCGAACGGCGCCGTGCAGTCGATCGCCGATGCCGAACTCTACGCCGGGCATTTCCGGCGGCACGCGGAAGAGATCGACGGGCTGGTGATCTGCCTGCCGAACTTCGGCGACGAGATCGCGGTCATCGAACTCGTCACACGCGCCAATCTGAACGTGCCGATCCTGCTGCAGGCCTCGAATGACGAGAATGACAAGGTCGATGTGCATTCCCGCCGCGATGCCTGGTGCGGCAAGATCAGCGTCACCAACAACTTCTATCAGTACGGCATCCCCTTCACCGAGACCTCGCACCACACCTGCGACACCGGCGGCGAGGAATTCCGCGACGATCTCGCGCGTTTCGCGCGGGTCTGCCGCGTCGTCCGGGGCATCCGGGGCGCGCGCCTCGGCGCGATCGGCGCCCGCACCGCGCCGTTCCAGACCATGCGCTATTCGGAGAAGCTGCTGCAGAGCGCCGGCGTCACCGTCGTGACCGCGGACCTCTCCGAACTCATCGGCCGCGCGGGCGGGATTGGCGACGATGACGCGCGGGTCCGCGAGAAGATGGAGAAGATCCGCGGCTACGGGAAGATCCCGGCGCATATCACCGCGGACCAGCTGACGCGGCAGGCGAAATGGACCGTCACCGTCGACGGGTGGATCGACGAGAACGGCTGCGACGCCTCGGCGATCCAGTGCTGGCGCTCGCTCCAGGACAATTTCGGCTGCGCGACCTGCGTCACCATGTCGATGATGGGCGAGGAACTCATGCCCTCGGCCTGCGAGGTCGACATCATGGGCGCGCTCTCGATGTATGCGCTGGCGCTCGCCTCGGAGGCGCCGCCTGCGATCCTCGACTGGAACAACAACTACGCGCGCGAAGAGGACAAATGCGTCGCGACGCATTGCGGCAACTTCCCGAAGAAGTTCATCGGCGACACGCCCGAGATCGGCGAGCTCGACGTGCTGGGCGAGGTGATCGGGCGGGCGAAGTGCTTCGGAGCGGTCAAGGGCAAGGTGAAGGCCGGGCCGATGACCTATTTCCGGGTGTCCTCGGACGATACCGCGGGCACGCTGAAGGCCTATCTGGGGCAGGGCGATTTCACCGATGACCCCTACGGCATGGATGGCGGTATCGCGGTCTGCGCGGTGCCGCGGCTCCGCCAGCTCATGGGCTTCGTCACCCAGAACGGCTTCGAGCACCACGTCGCCATGGTGCGCGGCCACCACGCCGACGTGCTGAACGAGGCGCTGACGCGCTACCTGCGCTGGCCGTTCTACGACCACGACACGCCACCCGTGCCGGGCCTCTACGATCCGCGGCGAGGCTGAGCCCTCCACCGCCGGGACAGAAGTGGCGCGCGCCGTCCGGCGCGGCCCGGATACTTGCGTCCAAGCGAAAGCCCGAGAAGCGAAGGCCTCGAAAGGGTCGATCGAAACGGCGGGCGCTGACCCGTCACCCGACATCATCAGGGAGAAGAGCATGATCACCAAGAAGACCGGCCATCTGGCCGCCGCGTTCCTCATGACGACCGCTCTCGCGACCGGCGCCGCCCATGCGCAGCAGATCGACGTCTGGACGCTGAACTTCTCGTCCGACGCCGCGAACGAGGCGCTGCAGTCGATCGCCGAGGAATTCGAGGAAGCCAATCCGGATGTCGATATCGTCTTCACCCAGCGCGGCGTGGACGAGCACAAGACCGCGCTTCGCGTCGCCGCCGGATCGGATTCCGGACCCGACATCTTCTTCAGCTGGGCAGGCCTCGGTCTTGGCGGCGAGTATGTGAACGCCGGCATGGCGCTGCCGATGGACAAGTACTACGAGGAATACGGCTGGAACGACACGCTGATGCCGACCGCCGTCTCCTTCGCGGATGACTACGAAGGCGGGCTCCACGGCGTGCCCTTCACCTTCAAGGGCGAGGCGATCTACTACAACAAGACCCTGTTCGAGAAGGCCGGCATCACCGAGGAGCCGACGACCTACGAGGAACTGAAGGCCGCCGCGCAGAAGCTCAAGGAGGCGGGCATCCCCGCCATCACCTTCGGCGGCACCGTGAACTGGCATGTCATGCGGCTGATGGATGTGCTGCTCGAAACGACCTGCGGCGCCGAGGTCCATGACCAGCTGATCGCGATGGAGGCGAGCTGGTCGGAGACCGCCTGCGCGGCGGAAGCCTTCGGCGAACTCCAGGACTGGGCGCAGAACTACTTCCTCGCCCCCTTCATGGGTATCGACCAGCAGCAGTCGTTCAATCTCTTCGGCGTCGGCCGCGCGGCGATGATGCTGGAGGGCAATTGGCTCGCGCAGCAGATCGCCGAGGTCGCCGATGTCGACAACTTCGGGATCTTCCCGTTCCCGACCGGCACGAACCGGCTCTACGGCTTCGCTGAGTACAACTACATCTCGGCGAAATCGGACAATCCGGACATCGCGGCGCAGTTCCTAGATTTCATGAATTCGAAGGAAGTGCAGGAGCGTCACCTCGGCGCCTATTCGACCAATTCGGTGAATGCCACGATCACCTACCCGGAACTGCGCGCGATCGATGCCGAGTGGAACGAGATCTTCGCCGCCTATGGCGAGATGTTCGTCAACGGCGACCAGGGTTTCCCGGCCAATGTGACGACCGAATACTTCCGCGTCATCAACGAGGTCGCGGCGGGCAACATGACGCCGGAGGACGCGTCGGGCGCGATGCAGACCTTCATCGACGGCCAGTCCTGATCCCCGCCTGATCCCCGCGAGGCGCTCCGGGAGAACCTCCCCGGAACGCCGACCATGCAAGAGAGGGAGACAATGACCAGTATCTTCCGCAAGATGTCAGACCAGCCGTGGCTCTTCCTCGCCCCGGCGCTCACGGTCTACGCGGTCTTCGCGCTCTGGCCGATGATCGACGTGACGCTGATGAGCTTCCAGCGCTGGAACGGGCTCGACCCCGCGCGGCCCTTCGTCGGGCTCGCCAACTACAGGTTCATCCTGACGCAGGACCCGGTCTTCTGGACCGCGTTCCAGAACACGGTGATCTGGACCGTGTTGTCGCTCATCTTCCCGCCCGGCATCGGGCTCCTGCTCGCGCTCGGCCTCAACCGGTCCTTCGTCGGACGCTCGACGCTCCGCGCGATCTACTACCTGCCAGTCATCATCGCGCCGATCGCGGTCGCGACGATGTGGCGGTGGATGTACGACCCGTTCTTCGGCCTTTTCGCGCAGCTTTTCACCTCGGCCGGCTATGCGATGTCGATCCCCGACTTCCTCGGCGACGCCGATATCGCGCTCTATTCGGTCTTCATCGCCTATGTCTGGCAGCAGGTCGGCTTCTCGATGGTGCTGTTCCTCGCCGGGCTCCAGAACGTCGACCGTTCGCTCGTCGAGGCCGCCTCGATCGACGGGGCGGGGCGGTGGAAGACCTTCCGCCACGTGACGCTGCCCGCGATCGCGCCGACGATGACGATCGTGCTCGTCCTCTCGCTCATCCATTCGCTGAAGGCCTTCGACATCATCTACGGCCTCACGGGCGGGGGCCCCGCGCAATCGACGCAGATGCTCGCCCTCTGGGCCTTCACCCAGTCGATGCAGATCTTCGACTTCGGCCGCGGCGGCGCCGTGTCGGTGGTGCTGCTGCTCATCACCATGGCGATCGTCATTCCCTACCTTCGCTGGTCGCTCAAGCGGGAGTCCAACGTGCGATGAGAGACATGCTGAGAGACATCCGCCGCGATCCCGTGCTGCTCGTGCTCTGGATCACGCTCGTCGCCTTCGCGCTCATCTGGGTCGCGCCCTTCGTCTTCATCGTCTTCACCTCGCTGAAGTCGAGCGGCGAGGTCATGGCCTCGGGAGCCTTCACACCGCCGATGGAGCCCCAGCCGGGCAACTACGTCTTCGCCTGGAACCGCGGCGGCTTCGACCGGTCCTTCTTCAACTCGGCGCTGATCACCATCGTCAAGGTGCCGCTCGGGCTCGCGGTCTCGGCGCTCTGCGCCTATGCGCTGGCGCAGATGAAGAGCCGGTTCAACCGGGTGCTGCTGCTTCTCATCGTCTTCGGCACGATGATCCCGTTCCAGGTGATGCTGGCGCCGCTCTTCACGCTGGTGAACGGCTTCGGACTCGTGAACACCTATGTGGGTCTGCTCCTGCCCTATCTCGCCTTCGGCATTCCCTATCAGGTCTTCATCCTGCACAGCTTCTTCAGGGGCGTGCCGAAGGAGCTGTCGGAGGCGGCGCTGATCGACGGGGCGAGCCATCTGACGACGCTTCGCCGGATCTTCCTTCCGATCATGCTGCCGGTGCTCGCGGCGCTGATGATCCTCGATTTCGTCGCCACCTGGAACGAATTCGCCATGGCGCTCGTCATCATGCAGGACCGGAACATGTGGACGCTGCCGCTCGGGCTCATGTCCTTCCAGGGGCAGTTCTCCACCGACTACGGCCAGCTCAACGCGGCGATCGTCATCACCGTGCTGCCGGCCGTGCTCGTCTATCTCATCTTCCAACGCTATTTCGTGTCCGGCCTCACCTCCGGCGCGGTGAAGGGCTGACCTCATGCCAGACAACATGCCGGACCAGACTCTGGAAAAGACCACGGACAAGACCACGGACAAGACAACGGGCCAGATCACGGGCCAGACCGTCGAGAAGTGGGGCCTCTTCGAGGTTGCCTTCGAAGGTCCCCGCGACGGAAACCCCTATGTCGAGATCGCCTTCGATGCGATCTTCACCCACAAGGCCCGCGAGATCCGCGTGCCCGGCTTCTATGACGGCGACGGCGTCTACCGGCTCCGCTTCATGCCGGATCTCGAAGGCGACTGGCGCTTCGTGACCCGCTCGGAAACGGCGGCGCTCGATGGCCGGACCGGCGGCTTCACGGCCAGCGCGCCCTCGCAAGGAAACCGGGGGCCGGTTCGGGTCCGGAACCGGTTCCACTTCGCCCATGCCGATGGGACGCCTTTCCTCTCGATGGGAACGACCTGCTACGCCTGGACCCACCAGCCGGTCGAGGAGCAGGAAAAGACGCTCGAAACGCTCAGGGCCACGCGGTTCAACAAGATCCGAATGGGGATCTTTCCGAAGGACTACCCCTACAACACCAACGAACCGCTTCATGACATCTACGAGATGGTGGACGGGAAACGCGACTTCGACCGCCCGAATTACGAGGCCTTCCGCCATTTCGAGACCCAGATCGGCCGGCTGCGCGATCTCGGGATCGAGGCCGATGTGATCATGTTCCACCCCTACGACCGCTGGGGCTATTGCGACATGTCGGAGGAGCAGGACTACCGCTTCGTGGCCTATATCGCCGCGCGTCTCGCCGCCTATCGCAACCTCTGGTGGGCGCTCGCCAACGAATACGATTTCCTGATCGACACCAAGCCCATGGAACGCTGGGACCGTTTCTTCCAGATCCTCGAGGAAGAAGACCCGTACCGGCACCTCAAGTCGATCCACAACGGCCATGCCGATGCGAATTACGATCACCACAAGCCCTGGGTCACGCATACCTGCATCCAGAACTGGGACGTGAAGCGGACGCAGGAATGGCGCGACACCTGGGGCAAGCCCGTGGTGAACGACGAGCCCGAATACGAGGGCGATATCATCCAGTGCTGGGGCAACATCACCGCCGAGGAACTGAACCACCGCTTCTGGACCACGATGATGCGTGGCGGCTATGCCGGGCACGGCGAGACCTATTCGCATCCCGAGGACCTGATCTGGTGGGCGAAGGGCGGCGTGCTGCATGGCGAGGCGTGGAAGCGGATCGGCTTCCTGCGCGACATCCTGGAGGAGGATGTGACGAACGGACTGGAGCCGCTCGGGCCCCAGCACGAATGGCCCTGGCACCGGATCTCGGGCGCGATCGACGGAGATGTCCGCTACATCTATTTCGGTGAGCACCAGCCGATCGTCTGGACGCTGGGACTCCCGAAGGAGGACGGCGACTACGAGCTTGACCTCATCGACACCTGGAACATGACGGTGACGCCGCTCGAAAACATCACGGCGCCCGCGAACCATCCGGTGCGCCACGGCGAGGTCGTCCGCCCCCGCGATCCCGACGCCGCCTTCGGCGTCGAACTGCCCCGCCGCCCCTATCTTGCCATTCGCTGCCGCCGGAGGAGCTGACCCATGGCCCAGGTTTCCATCAAGGACGTTCGCAAGGCCTACGGATCGGCGGCGGTGATCCACGGCATCGACGTCGAGATCGATGAGGGCGAGTTCGTGGTGCTCGTCGGTCCCTCGGGCTGCGGGAAATCGACGCTTCTGCGCATGGTCGCCGGGCTCGAGGAGGTGACCTCGGGCACGATCTCGATCGGCGAGCGCGTCGTGAACACCGTTCCTCCGAAGGACCGCGACATCGCGATGGTGTTCCAGAACTACGCGCTCTATCCGCAGATGACCGTGGCGCAGAACATGGGCTTCGCGCTCGAACTGGCGGGGGAGAGGAAGGAAGCGATCCGCGAGAAGGTGAAGGCGGCCTCGGCGATCCTCGGCCTCGACCCGCTGCTGGAACGCAAGCCCGCGGCGCTCTCCGGCGGCCAGCGCCAGCGCGTCGCCATGGGCCGCGCCATCGTCCGCGACCCGCAGGTGTTCCTCTTCGACGAGCCGCTCTCGAACCTCGATGCGAAGCTTCGGGTGCAGATGCGCGCCGAGATCAAGGCGTTGCAGTCGCGGCTCGGGACGACGACGATCTATGTCACCCATGACCAGGTCGAGGCGATGACCATGGCCGACAAGATCGTCGTGCTGAACGGCGGCCACATCGAACAGATCGGCGCGCCGCTCGATCTCTACGATCGCCCGGCCAACATCTTCGTCGCTGGTGACCTGCCCCCCGGAAACTCCCTCGCTCTGATGTAGGGTCTGCTCGACCTCGAAGGAGCAGACGAATGAGAAAGAGCCGATTTTCCGAGACGCAGATCATTTCGATGAT
>NZ_JBKQWU010000036.1:0-35494 GCF_047275745.1 Amaricoccus sp. W119
GATCTCGCCGGCCTCGCGCTCGAAATCGCACTCTGGGGCGGCGGCGTCGAGACGATGCCCTTTCCGACCGCGCCGCCCGGGCCGGCGCTAGCCGAGGCGCGGGCGCTGCTGCGGGCCCTGGGCGCGCTCGATGAACGCGATGCGATCACCGCGCATGGCCGGGTGCTCGCCGCCCTGCCGACGCATCCCCGCCTCGGCCACATGCTGACCACCGCCGCCGAGCACGGCGGCCTCGACCGCGCCGCCGATCTCGCCGCGCTCATCGCCGCGCGTGATCCCCTGCGCGGGCTGAACGGGCCGGCGGAGGCGGATCTCGCGATCCGGCTCCGCGCGCTCCGAGATCCGGCCGCGGCCGAGCGCGAGCATCCCGTCGGCGTGGACCGCGGCGCCATCGCGGCGATCCGGGCCGAGGCGCGGCGGCTTCGCGCGGGTGGGCGGGCGGGGACGCGCGGGAAGCCCGCCGGAGAAGCGCCCCGTGAGCGTCCTGGCGAGCCTCCCCGTGAGTCGTTCGGCGAGCCGCTCAGCCCCGGTGCGACCTTGTCGCTCGCCTATCCCGACCGGGTGGCGAAGCGCCGGGAGGGCGAGGCGCCGCGCTACCTGCTCTCGGGCGGCAAGGGCGCGGTCCTGCCCGCGGGCGATCCGCTCGGCCGCGCACCCTTCCTCGTGATCGCCGATCTCGACGGCGATCCGCGCGAGGCGAAGGCGCGCCGCGCGCTCCCGGTGACCGAAGCCGAGATCCGCGCGGTCCACGCCGGGGAGCTTCGCCGGGAAACGCTCTGCGAATGGTCACGGCGCGACCGGATGGTGCGGGCGCGCCGGCGGCTGATGCTCGGCGCACTGCCGCTGGAGGACCGGCCCTGGACCGATGCGCCGCCCGAGGCGGTGGCCGCCGCGCTCGCGGAGGGCGTGCGCGACCTCGGCCTCGCGGCGCTGCCCTGGACGGCTCCGGCGCGACGATTCGCCGCGCGGGTCGAATGGCTGCGCGGACGCGGCGTGGACCTGCCCGATTTCTCCGAGGAGGGACTGCTCGCGGGCCTCGACGACTGGCTCGCGCCGGCGCTCGTCGGAAAGGCCCGCGCGGAGGATCTGGCGCGGATCGACCTCACTGGTGCGCTCTCGAACCGGCTCGACTGGGAAGCGCGCGCGCGACTCGACGCGCTGGCGCCGGGCGAGATCACGGCGCCGACCGGCACGCGGCTGCCCATCGACTATTCCGGCGCCGCGCCGGGCATCGCCGTGCGATTGCAGGAGATGTTCGGCCTGACCCGCCACCCGACGATCGGGCCCGACGCGGTACCGCTCGTGATAGAACTGCTGTCCCCCGCGGGCCGCCCGGTGCAGACGACCGCCGACCTTCCGGGCTTCTGGAAGACCTCCTACGCCGATGTCAGGCGGGACATGCGCGGGCGCTATCCGAAACATCCCTGGCCCGAGGACCCGGCCTCGGCCGAGCCGACACGCCGGACAAAGCCGCGCGGGTGAGGCGCGCGGTCGAAAGACTGTTCCGGTTTGGCCCTAGGGGCTTGCCTGAGCTGTTCGGGCGGCGTTAGCTGGCGTCAGGGCCCAGAGAAGGCTGCGATATTTAGGGATTAGGATGATGAACGCACCTGTGCGCGAGCCGAGCTTCCGCGAATCCGTCGATCTCATGTTCAACCGCGCGGTGCGGCTGATGGATCTGTCGCCGGGGCTCGAAGAGAAGATCCGTGTCTGTAACTCCACCTATACGGTCCGATTCGGTGTCAGGCTCAGGGGCGGCATCCACACCTTCACCGGCTACCGCTCGGTCCATTCCGAGCATATGGAGCCCGTGAAGGGTGGCATCCGCTATGCGATGAGCGTGAACCAGGACGAGGTCGAGGCGCTGGCGGCGCTGATGACCTACAAATGCGCGCTGGTCGAGACGCCCTTCGGCGGGTCCAAGGGCGGGCTCAGGATCGACCCGCGCGAGTGGGAGGAGCACGAGCTCGAGCTCATCACCCGGCGTTTCGCCTACGAGCTCGCCAAGCGCGACCTGATCAATCCGAGCCAGAACGTCCCCGCGCCCGACATGGGCACCGGCGAACGCGAGATGGCCTGGATCGTCGATCAGTACCGCCGGATGAACACGACCGACATCAACGCCGCCGCCTGCGTGACCGGCAAGCCCCTGAACGCGGGCGGTATCCTCGGCCGCGTCGAGGCGACGGGGCGTGGCGTCCAGTACGCGCTGCGCGAGTTCTTCCGGTACCCGGAAGATGCCGCGCGTGCGAGGCTTTCCGGTTCGCTCGACGGCAAGCGGGTGATCGTGCAGGGGCTCGGCAACGTCGGCTATCACGCGGCGAAGTTCCTGTCGGAAGAGGATGGCGCGCTCGTCATCGGGGTGATCGAGCGTGACGGCGCGGTGATGAACCCCGAGGGCCTCGCGATCGAGCATCTGAAGGCTCATGTCGGTGCGACCGGCGGCGTGAAGGATTTCCCCGGTGCGACCTATTTCGAAGAAGGCGCCGCGATCCTCGAAGCCGAATGCGACATCCTGATCCCCGCCGCGATGGAAGGCGTGATCAATCTGGCGAACGCCGATCGCATCCAGGCGCCGCTCATCATCGAGGCGGCGAACGGTCCGGTGACGGCGGGCGCCGACGACCTGCTCCGGCAGAAGGGCACGGTGATCATTCCGGATCTCTATGCCAACGCCGGCGGCGTCACGGTCAGCTATTTCGAATGGGTGAAGAACCTCAGCCACATCCGCTTCGGCCGCATGCAGCGCCGCCAGGAGGAGGCGGAGCACGCGATGCTGGTTCAGGAACTGGAACGGGTGGCCAAGGCGAGCGGCCTGAAGCACGGCCTTTCGGACATGTTCAAATCCCAGTACGTGCGCGGGCCGGGCGAACTTGAACTCGTGCGCTCCGGGCTCGATGACACGATGCGCGAGGCCTATCAGGCGATCCGCGAGGTCTGGCACAACCGCAAGGGAGTGGAGGATCTCCGCGTCGCGGCCTATCTGGTCTCGATCAGCCGGGTCGCGGGAAGCTATCGCTCCAAGGGGCTCTGAAGCACAGCCTCCGGGCCGGGGGCGGGGGCGGGGTCAGAGTCCACAAGCCTGATTGGGCCGGTGGGCGGGGCATTTCCCGCCCCCGGCTCGGCGTGTCTTCCGCGGGCGGGCTTCCTACCTGCGACTTTCTGCCGACTTGCGTCGTTCGCGCGATTGGCGGTTGACCCGCGCGGTCGCTCTGACAGACAAGGCCTGCCTTGGTAGTACGACAGGGTGGGGCCAGCCATGGCGCGCGTCTTCTCTTCCGAAGATCGGTTTGTCTTCGATGGGTTGGAGGCCACCGCGCCCGATTCGCGGCACGACTTCGGGCCGAAGGCGATGGGGGTCTCCGCCGCCGAGGCCCGGTCGGCGCTTGTTTCCCAGAGCCTGGCTCACATCTCTCAGGACCCGTTCCGCGCCGGCGAGCCGCTCTCCGCCGCGACACCCGGGCAGGTCGCAGCCGCGACGCCCGGACAGGTCGCAGCCGCGACGGTGACAGGCGCCCCGCTGCCGACCTACAGCAACGCGCAGATCGCCAGCTATCTGCGGGAGGGCTACTGGTCCGACGTCGGGGACGGTCCCCGGAGCTTCAACCTCGGCTCAAGCGGCGTCGGTGCGAACAATGGCACGCTGCGCTACAATGTGAGCGAGCTTTCCGCCGCGGGGGCGGCGCTGGCCGAACGGGCGCTGACGCTCTATGGCGAGGTGCTCGGCATAGACTTCACGCGGACCACGGCCTCGGGCGCCTCGGTCGACATCAACTTCGTCAACAACAACGAGAACGCCGCCTACAGCTGGGCCGCGACCTACGCCGACGCGCCGCGCACGATCGCGACGGCTACGGTCAACATCGGTTCCGAGTGGGTCTCAGACTACGGCCAGGGTACCGCGAGCTATTCCTTCCAGACCTTCGTGCACGAGATCGGCCACGCCCTCGGCCTGGGCCACGCCGGCAATTACAATGGCGGCGCGACCTATGTGACGGATACGAGCGACCCGTCCCATGGCGACAACAGCAACCACTATCTGAACGACAGCTGGCAGGCGTCGGTCATGTCGTATTTCTCGCAGACCGACAACACGACGGTCGACGCGGACCATGCCTTCACGCTGTCGCCGATGGTCGCGGACTGGCTGGCGCTCGGCTGGATGTACGGAGACCTCGGCGGGTTCGAAGGCAACACGGTCTGGGGGTTCAACACCAGCATCGGCCGGACCGTCTTCGCAGATCTCGCGCGCCACGCCGACGAGATGGCCTTCACGATCATTGATGGCGGCGGGCGCGACACGCTCGATTTCTCCGGCTTCTCGGCGCAGCAGCGCATCAATCTCAATCAGGGCGCGGTCTCCTCGGTCGGCGGGCTCGATGGCAACATGTCGATCGCGCTCGGCACGGTGATCGAGGCGGCGCGGGGCGGCTCGGGCGCCGATGTGCTGAGCGGCAACGCCGCCGCGAACACGCTCTCCGGGCTCGGCGGGGCCGATCGCCTGGTGGGCAACGCCGGGAATGACATCCTCGTCGGCGGCGCGGGTGCGGATACGCTGATCGGCGGCGCGGGGAACGATGTCTTCCGTTTCGACGCGCGCGCCGAGTCCGGTCTCGCCGCGCGCGATCTGATCCGGGCCGGCGGCGGCGCCGGCGCCTTCGAGCGGCCCGGCGCGGCCGGCGGCGACCGGATCGACGTTTCGGGGATCGACGCCGACACGCGTGCCGCCGGCAACCAGAGTTTCGAGCTTGGCGGCACGGGGCGCGGGCATCTCTGGCTCGCGGACTCGGGGACCAGCACGCTCCTGCGCGCCAACAACGACGGCGACGCGGCGCCGGATTTCGAACTGGTGATCCAGGACGGCGCCACGCTCGCCTCGGCCTATTCCGCGGCCGATTTCATTCTCTGAACGGAGCCGCCGGCTTCGACGACTCAGTCCGGCCGGTCCGGCCCCCGGCGGATCAGATAGGCGGTGCCGCCGCCCTCCGCCGTCGCCGACAAGAGCGAATGCCCCGTCTCGGCGCAGAAATGCGGCATGTCCACCACGGCCGCCGGGTCATCGGCGAGCACGCGGAGTACGCGGCCCTCGGTCAGCGCGAGCAGGCGCTTGCGCGCCCGCAGCACCGGCAGCGGGCAGAGCAGCCCCCGCGCGTCGATCTCGTCGTCCCAGTCCATGCCCCCCGGATGCCACCAAACGCCACGGCTGGCCACGGCATTTTGAGACACCGGGGCCGTGACGCGGCGGCGCGGGCAGGATAGGTTGCCGCGAACGGGACAAGGGGACTGACGGGGAATGTTCGGGATCGATCTTTTCGATGGCGCACTCGCGCCGGCGCTCGCGGTGGCGCTGGTGGCGGGCATCCTGAGCTTTCTCTCGCCCTGCGTGCTGCCGATCGTCCCGCCGTATCTCGCCTACATGGCCGGCACCTCGATCGAGGACATGCGCCGGGAAGGGGGCCCGGACCGTCGGGTGGATCGGCGCGTCATGACGGCGGCGGCCTTCTTCGTGCTCGGGCTTTCGACGGTCTTCCTGATCCTCGGCCTCGCCGCCTCGGCCTTCGGGCGGATGTTCCTCGCCTATCAGCGCGAGATGGCGCTGGTGGGCGGCGTGGTGATCGTGCTCTTCGGGCTGCATTTTCTCGGCGTGCTCCGGATTCCGCTGCTCTACCGCGAGGCGCGGATCGACGCGGGCGATCAGGGCGGGACTCCCTTCGGCGCCTATCTGCTCGGCCTCGCCTTCGCCTTCGGCTGGACGCCCTGCATCGGCCCGGTGCTCGGCACCATCCTGAGCCTCGCGGCGCAGGAGGGCTCGATCGAGCGCGGGCTCTTCATGATGGGCTTCTACGCGATCGGTCTCGGCCTGCCGTTCCTCCTGACCGCGCTCTTCCTGCGTCACGCGCTGGGTCTGCTCGCGGGGATGCGGCGCCACATGCCGATGGTCGAGCGGGCGATGGGCGTGCTGCTCGTCACCGTCGGCCTCCTGATGCTGACCGGCGGGTTCACGAGCCTGTCCTTCTGGCTGCTCGACACCTTCCCGGTGCTTGCGACCATCGGCTGAGGCCGTAACGGCCCCCACCCCCGGCGTCAGCCCTTGGTCGCGATGGCGAGCCCCGGGGCGTCGGGGTCGAGCTTCGCCTTCTCCTCCGGCTCGACATGGATGGTCACGAGGGCGTCCGCCGTCGTTTCCTTGATCGCATGCTCGATCCGGTCGCAGATCTCGTGCGCCTCCGAGACCGGCATGGTCCCCGGCACGACCATGTGGAAATCGACGAAGGTCGCGGGACCGCTGATGCGCGCGCGCAGGTCATGCACCTCGATCGCACCCCCGGCGGCGCCACGCTCGATCGCCTCCAGGATCGGGGTCAGCGTCTTTTCCGGAAGACCCTCGTCCATCAGCCCGCCGAAGGATTCACGGATCACCTGCCAGCCGGACCAGATGATGTTGAGCGCGACGAAGCCCGCGATCAGCGGGTCGAGGATCAGCCAGCCGCTCACGACGGCGAGCACGATCCCGAGCGTCACCCCGATCGAGGTCACGACATCCGTCAGCAGATGCTTGCCATCGGCGACCAGGGCGGGGGAGCGCAGCGCGCGACCCTTCCGGATCAGGACCGAACACCACCAGGCATTGATCACGCTCGCAAGCCCGCTCAGCAGCAGGCCCGGCACCGGCGCCTCGATCGCCCGGGGGTTCCGGATGCCCTCCCAGGCTTCGAGCAGGATCATCCCGGCCGCGACCAGGATGAGCGTGCCTGCGAAGACCGCGCTGAAATACTCGATCTTGTGGTGCCCATAGGGATGATTGCGGTCCGCCGGCTGAACCGAGAGCCGGACGGCGAAGAGCGCCGCGATGGCGGTTGCGACGTTGACGAAGCTCTCGAGCGCGTCGGAGTAGAGCGCGATGGAGCCGGTGACGGCATAGGCGAGATACTTGATCCCGAGGACCGCCGCTCCCACGACCAGACTGCCCACCGCGATTTTGATCGGTCCCGTCATATCCCTGCCCCCGCCCGAGGCCGAAGCCATAGCCGAGCGCCGAGCTCACCGCAACTGTCTGAAACTATTTGATAATAGTTCGCATTATCGTTCGCGGGCGGGACGTTCCCGAAGGAGGGCGCGGGGCTCGCCGCTCGCGCCCGACCGCGCGGCATTATGCTCGAGGTGAAGCGGAGTCGGGAAGCGCGTAAGGAAAGGGCTGGAAGCGCCCTGTCATGGCATCCCACTCTGGCCGGTCAGTCGGCGGGGTTCTCGTCCCTGGCTTTCCGCTGCTTCCAGAAGGTGTCGGACAACTGCTGGAGATGGGCGCGCATCTCGGCTTCCGCGCGGTCCGGATCGCGGGCGGCGACCGCGTCATGGATCGCCGCGTGGGCGTCGTAGGCGATGCGCTCCTGCCCGCTGGCCGCCAGGGTCACGACCCGCTGCTCCTTCAGCCAGTCAGACATCTGGTCGTGCAGCGCGATGAAGATCGGATTGCGCGCGATCTTGGCCAGTTCGAAATGAAAGGCGATGTCGGTGCGCGTGAATTGCTCCGAATCGCCGATCGCCGCGCGGTTGGTCTCGAGCGCCCGGGCGAGCGAGCGAAGGTCGTCGTCGGTGGCGCGCGCCGCCGCCATCCGGGCGAGGCCGACCTCGAAGAACATGCGCGCGCCCTGGAAATGCCGCTGGCCGTCGTCGGTCGAGAGCATCTGCCGGACCGCCGGGGCCATGCCGGTGAAGATATGGCTCGCCGTGGGCATCAGCACCCGCGCGCGCGCGCCGTTGCTAAGCTCGACCAGTCCGGCCTTCTGCAGGGCGATCAACGCCTCGCGAATCGCCGGCCGGCCGACGCCGAAACTTGCTCTCAGGTCGCGTTCGGGGGGAAGCTGATCGCCGGGGCGCAGTTTCCCGGCGAGAATCTGTGCCTCCAGATGCTCGGCGACATGTTCGAAGAGCTTCTTGCGATCTATGATGAGTGGATCGACCATGCACCTTTCATACCATCATGCTTGACAACCATGCAACAGCCTGCGAGGATTACAGCGGTGCAGCGGGCACAATGACGTCTTTCTGCCTGCGCGTAGCCTGGAGGGAAGTCGAGGGCCTGCCCCGCGATAGCGGAGGGGCGGGCTTTCGCGCCGTCATCAGCCGTCGGCGGGCGGGAGGACGAGCCTCGGGGCAACGGGTTGCGAAAATAGCGAGCCGCCGACGGGCAAGGGAGGAAGACGGATGCGAATCGCCGTTCTGGGCGGCGGTGGAGCCATGGGCGGCCTTTTTGGCGGCTACCTGGCCAAGGCCGGAAACGATGTGACCCTGATCGACGTGTCGAAGGCGGCGGTCGACGAGATCAACGCGAAGGGCCTCACCATCGACGAGCGCGACGGTTCGAAGCAGCTGATCCGGGTTCCGGCCACCGCCGACCCGGGTCGGGTCGGCCCCGTCGATCTCGTGATCAATTTCGTGAAATGCTACCACACCGACACCGCCGTGCGCGCCGCGGCGCCGATGATCGGGGCGGAGACCGCGGTCCTGAGCCTGCAGAACGGGTGGGGTAACGCGCCCGTCATCGCCGGTATCGTCGGCGAGGAGCGGGTTCTGGTGGGCCTCACCTATCACGGCGGCATGCTGCTCGGCCCGGGCAATGTGAAGCATCCGGGCGCCGGCATGACCTATCTCGGCGAACTCGATGGCGCGATGAGCGAACGACTCGCGCGGACGGCCGAGACATTCGCGGCGGCGGGATTCGAGACCACGCGGTCGGAGCGCATCCTCGACGAGGTCTGGAAGAAGCTCGCGCTCAATGTCTGCACGCTGCCGAGCTCGGCGCTGCTGCGGTTCCTCTCGCATGAACTCGTCGCCTTCGACGGCACGAAGGAGCTCATGGCCGCCCTGCTCAAGGAGGTGGTCGAGGTCGCGACGGCGCAGGGGATCGCGCTCGACTACGACGAGCGCTGGGCGGCGATCACCGGGCTTCTGGAGAAGGCCGTGGGCGGCAAGTCGTCGATGTATCAGGACATGGAGGCCGGGCGGCGCACCGAGATCGACGTCATCAATGGCGCGATCGTCGATGCCGGCCGGCGTCTCGGAATTGCCACGCCTTGCAACGACGCGATGGTCTGGATGGTCCGGGCGGCCGAGGCGCGGGCGCTCCAGGCGAAGGAGTAGGGCATGGCCGGACGGCTGACAGGCAAGACCGCCATCGTCACCGGCGCCGCGAGCGGGATCGGTCTCGCCATCACGAGAGCTTTCCTCGCCGAGGGCGCGGTGGTCGCCATGCTCGACCGCGACGCGGCGACGCTGGAGACCGAGGCGGCGCGGCTCGAAACCGCGCACGAGGCGGCGGGCGGCGGGGCGACGGGCGGCGGGGAAGCGGTCCGCGCCTTCGCCTGCGATGTCGCCCGCGCCGATCAGGTCGCGGCCGCGGTCGCCGAGGCCGCCGGGGCCTTCGGGCCGATCAACACGCTCGTGAACAACGCCGGCATCTCGATCCCCGGGGGGCTGGAGGAAATGCCGGAGGAGGCTTGGGACCGGATCTTCTCGGTCAACGTGAAATCGGTCTATCTCGTGTCGCGCGAAGTGATCCCGATGATGCGGGCGTCCGGCGGCGGCTCGATCATCAACGTCGCGAGCGAGAGCGCCTTCATCGGCTTTGCCATGCATCCCGCCTATTGCGCCTCCAAGGCCGCGGTCGTGCATCTGTCGCGATCGATGGCGGCGCGCTACGCCAAGGATGGCATCCGCGCCAATGCCTTGTGTCCCGGAACCATCGACACGCCGCTCTACCGCGGCTTCATCGCCCTCCAGGACGATCCGGAGGCGGTGGGCAGGGCTGTCGAGGAAATGCATCCGCTCGGCATCGGCGTGCCGGACGACATCGCCTACGCGGCGGTGTTTCTCGCATCGGACGAAAGCAGATACGCGACCGGCGCGCCGTTTCTCATCGACGGAGGAGCGACCGCGATATGAAAGACCTTTCCATCCCGCGGGTGGACGTCCGCGGCGTCGGCAAGTCCTTCCCGGGTGTGAAGGCGCTCGACAATGTGTCCATGACCGTCGAGGCGGGCGAGATCCGCGCGCTGCTGGGCGAGAACGGTGCCGGAAAGTCGACGATGGGCAAGATCATCGCCGGCGTCTACGCGCGCGACTCCGGCACGCTGCTGATCGATGGGGAGGAGATCGGCGACATCGACGAGAAGACCGCGGGCGAGCTCGGGATCGGGATCGTCCACCAGGAGGGCTCGCTCGTCCCGCATCTCTCGGTCGCGGAGAACATCTTCGCCGGCCGCCAGCCGACGCGCTGGTTCGGACGGGTGGATTTCCGTGCGATGCGGGCGAGGGCGGCGGAGATCATCGCCGAGCTCGGCGTGGCGATCGACCCGGCCGCGCGGGTCTCCTCGCTCTCCGCCGCCCAGGCCCAGATCGTCGAGATCGCCAAGGCGCTGTCGCGCGATCTGAAGATCCTGATCCTCGACGAGCCGACCGCGGCGCTCACGCTGACCGAGACCGCCCGGCTTTTCGAGGTCGTCCGCCGGCTCGCCGCGAATGGTGTCTCGGTGATCTACGTGTCGCACCGGCTGACGGAGATCTTCGCGCTCTGCCATCTGGTGACGGTGCTGAAGGACGGCAGGCTCGCCGGTACACGCCGGGTAGACGAGACGACGCCGGACGAGCTGATCCGGCTGATGGTCGGCCGTGAGGTCCATCTGTCGCGCGGCGCGGCGGGACGACGCTTCGGCGAGGTCGTGCTCTCGGCTCATGATGTCTCGGCACCCCCGAGCGTGCGGTCCGCGTCGGTCGAGGTGCGGGCCGGCGAGATCGTCTGCCTCGCGGGGCTGATCGGCTCGGGGCGCAGCGAATTCTGCGAGGCGATCTTCGGCGCGCGGCCGCGGAGGGGCGGCACGGTCAGGATCGACGGCGGCGTCATCGCCCAGACCGGCCCCTGGGACGGCAAGGCGGCGGGGATCGGCATGGTGCCCGAGGACCGCAAGACCTCCGGCCTCTTCGCCGGAATGGACATCGTCGACAATATCGCCTCGACGGTGCTGCCCCGGGTCTCGACGGGAATCCGCTATTCCGCGGTCAAGGCCGAGGATCTCGCGCAGAGCTTCGTGGACGAGTTGCGGATCGCCACCCCCGGCGTGCGCCAGCTGGTCGGGCACCTCTCGGGGGGCAACCAGCAGAAGGTCCTGATCGCCAAGTGGCTGGCGATGGAGCCCCGTGTCCTGATCGTGGACGAGCCGACACGGGGTGTCGACGTGGGCGCGCGGGCCGAGATCTACCGGCTGCTCCGCGCGCTGGCGGCGAGGGGGGTCGCACTCCTGGTCGTGTCCTCGGACCTGCCCGAGGTGCTCGCGCTCGCCGATCGCATCGTCGTCATGGCCGAGGGTCGGACGGTGGGCGAGCTTCCGGGCGAGGAGGCGACCGAGGAAGAGGTGCTGCGGCTCGCGACCAGGGGTGTCAAGCTCGACACCGCCGCGACCGCCGCGCGCGGCCACGCCGAACTGGCAGGAGAACGATGACAACGGAGACCTTGCACACCGTGTCCGAAACCCCGGACGGGGAGCGGGAGGGGGCGGTGCTTCGCATCGTCCGGCGCCTCGCCGATTCCCGCGAACTGACGCTTTTCGTGCTGCTCGTGAGCCTCGCAGTGGTGATGAGCATCGCCTATCCGAACAATTTCCCGACCGCGTCGAACATGCGCGCGGTGCTTCTGAACCTCGCGCCCGTCGGGATACTGGTCTGCGGCATGATGCTCCTGATGATCGGCGGCACGTTCGATCTCTCCGTGGGCTCGGTCCTCGCCTTCTCGGGCGTCTGGGCCGGGGTGGTCTGCGGCTGGTGGGGCTGGCCGGCGGAGGCGGGGATTCTCGTGGGTATCCTCGTCGGCGCGCTCTGCGGGCTCGCGAACGGGCTGATCGTCACGCGGATCGGCATCAATGCCCTGATCGCGACCCTCGCGACGATGGCGATCTTCCGCAGCCTCACCTATGTCACCGCTGGCACGGGCGTCACGCCGATCGGCGACGCATTCGCCGCCTACGGGCGCGCGGCGGACCCGTTCTTCCGTATCCAGTCGCCGTTCTGGGCCATGCTCGCCCTCGCGCTCGTCGGCGGCTGGCTGGTGGCGCGCACCCGCTTCTTCCGCCAGTACTATTTCGTCGGCGGCAACCCGCGGGCGGCGCAGCTCTCGGGCATCCGGGTCGGGCGGCTGATCCTGATCGGCTTCGTGATCATGGGCGCGCTCGCCGGGCTCGCGGGCGTCCTCGGCGCCGCGCGGCTCAACAGCGCGGTGGTGAACGCCGGCGTCGGGCTGGAGCTCAAGGTGATCACCGCGACGGTGCTCGGCGGCGCGAGCCTCAAGGGCGGCGAGGGCACGATCATCGGCGGCGTGCTCGGCGTCCTTTTCATCGCGCTGATCGAGAATGCGATGATCATCAACTCGGTCGGCGTGTTCTGGCAGGGCCTGGTGGTCGGAGCCGTCCTGTTGCTCGCGGTCTCGCTCGACCGCTTCAAGACGGCGGGAAGGATCTAGGGCGGAAGGATCCAGGGCGGAAGGATCTGAACCGCGCGCGGCGCGCGCGACGGCAGGAGACAAGGAGAGATGGACATGACCATGAGAGTGAGGGCGGCGGTCGCGGGACTCGCGCTCGTCACGGCGGCGAGCGGGTTCGCAGCGGCCGCGGTCGCGCAGGAATCGGCCTTCGGACCGTCGGATGCCGAGCACACCTATTACTGGATCTCGAACAAGGCGAACCTCCCGCTCTTCGTGCAATACGATTATGTCGGCATGAAGCGCGTCGCCGAGGAACTGGGCGTGCGCGTCATCGTCGCCGGCCCCACGGATTTCGACGTGCCGGGCTTCATCGCCGCCGTCGATCAGGTCTGCGCGCAGAAGCCGAGCGGCGTCTCCGTCGTCGGCGGCTGGGACCCGTCGCTGACCGAGCCGGTGAAGCGCTGCATGGAACAGGGCGTGCCCACCGTGGTCGATGACGGCGACCTGCCCGACTCCGGCCGCCTCGCCTATATCGGCACCGACTGGACCACGGTCGGCGAGGAGCAGGCGCGGACGATGATGGCGGCGCTGCCCGATGGCGGCAAGCTCGCCACCATGTCGATCATCAACGCCGGCAACATGCGCGAGGCCGTCGCGGGCTTCACCGCCTATATCGAGGCGAACGGCGGCGGGAAATACGAGATCGTCGCGAACGAGGACGACGGCGGCGACGCGCAGCGGGCGGCGCAGGTCACCGCCGCGGTCCTCGCCGCGCATCCCGATATCGCCGGGATCGCGGGTTTCGACTCCGAATCCGGGGCGGGCATCGTCACCGCGCTGCGCGAGGCGGGCAAGGAGCCGGGCGACATCCGCGTCACGGCGATGGAGCAGACGCCCGATTTCTTCAAGACCGCCCAGGAGGGCTGGGTCGATGCGATCGTCGTGCAGAACCGCGAGCTCTTCATCTATTACGCGGTCAAGCTCCTGCATGACTACAACACCAATACGCTGAGATCCGCCGGGCTCTCGGCGGCCGAGGGTGGCCGCCCGATCCCCGATACGATCGATACCGGCGTGCTTCTGGTAACCAAGGACAATGTCGAGCAGGTCCTGAGCGCGCTCGCCGCCAACTGACGGCGCCGCCGAGGACGCCTTCCTGAAAGCGCCTGATCCCCGGCCGGGCCGTGCCGGGGACCGAACCGAACGGGAGACCCGAGATGACCCGGACCGCCCATACGCGGATGCGTTTCCATGGCGTGGCCGCCTATGAGATCCTGACCCACGACGGGCTGCGTATCCTCTGCGACCCGTTCCTCGACGACAACCCGGGCGCGGCGACCGCCTCGACGGAGTTCGACCGGGTCGATCTGGTGATCGTGAGCCACGCCGCCTTCGATCATCTCGGCGACACCGACAGGATCGCCGCGAAATACGGCTGCCCGGTGGTCTGCGGCGGCGAGGTCAAGGCCTGGCTGATGGACCGGGGCATCCCGGCGGCCCAGATCCGTGCCACGACCTGGGGCATCCGGGTCAGGGTCGCGGGGATCGAGATCCAGCCCGTCGAATGCCACCACTGGTCGCAGATCCGTCTCCGGGACGGCAGCTTCATCTCGGGCGTGCCGATGGCCTTCATCGTCTATCTCGGGGAGAACCTGCGGTTCTATCACTATGGCGACACCGCGATCTTCTCCGACATGAAGCTGCAGGCGGAGCTCTACCGGCCGAATGTCGGCTGTATCGGCATCGCCAATCCCCAGGAGATCCTGCACCTCAACCCGATGCCCGGCGAGATGCTGACCGGGGAGATGAGCCCCTATGAGGGCGTGCTCGCGACGCAATGGCTCGGACTCGAGACGGTCCTGCCCTGCCACTACATCACGCTCGACGGCGACCCGGATGTCGCGGCCTATATGGGCCATCATGCCGAGGCCGTCGCCCGCGGCGAGAAGATCGCGGAACCCTATCTGCTGCGCCCGGGCGACTGGATCGAATTCGATGCCGGGGGCAAGGTCCTCCGCCCGGCGAAGGCGGCCTGACGGTGCGGGCGGCGATCTTCGACGGGCCGGGCGCCATCCGCCTCGCGGATGTCCCCGCGCCCAGCCCGGCCGCGGGCGAGGCGCTCGTGCGCGTGCGGGCGGCGGGGCTCTGCGCGGGCGATCTCTACATCTTCACCGGCAAGAACCCCTATGTGACCTATCCCCGGATCGGCTGCCACGAGATCGCCGGCGTGGTGGAGGCGCTGGGACCCGGCACCGAGGGGCCGCCGCCGGGAACGCGCGTGGTCGTCGATCCGTTCATCGGCTGCGGGACGTGCTACCCCTGCCGCGTCGGCAAGCGGAATTGCTGCGCGAACCTGACCATCGTCGGCGTGCACCGCGAAGGCGGTTTCGCGGATCTCGTCGCAGCGCCGGTCACCAATCTGGACCCGGTGCCCGAGGGGCTGAGCGATTTCGAAGCGGCCTTCGCCGAGCCCGTGGCCATCGGCGTCCAGGGCTGTCGCAGGGGCGAGGTCGGGGCGGAGGACACCGTTCTGGTGCTCGGGGCCGGTCCGATCGGTCTCGCGCTGGTCGAGGTCGCACGGTCCCGCGGCGCGAAGGTCTATGCGACCGACCTCGCTCCGGAGCGCCTCGCCACCGCGGCGGATCTCGGCGCGACGCCGGTCGAAGGCGGCGACGGGCTGATCGAACGCGTGCTGGATCTGACCGGCGGCGAAGGGATGCCAGTGGTGATGGAGGCAACCGGCGCACCCGCCGCGATGGAATCGACGATCGATCTCGTCGCCTCGGGCGGGCGGATCGTGATCCTCGGACTGGTGCGGAAGGGGCAGGGGATCACGCTGCCGGGGCTCGATTTCACGCGGAAGGAAGTCACGATTCTCGGCTCCCGCGCCTCGGTCGACTGTTTCCCCGAGGCGCTCGACCTCATCGCCTCCGGGGCGATCCGCTACCCCGGCATCGCCAACGCCTTCGATCTCTCGGAGGCGCCCGAGGTCTTCGCGCGTCTCGCGGGCAACCCCATGGCGCTGCACAAGGCGGTTTTCGTCACGGAGGAAACATGAAGCTCGTCTCCTTCTCGCGTCCTGGTGGACCGATCGCGGCCGGTGTGCTCGACGGCGAGAGCGTCGCGGGGCTGACCGAGGTGGGCCTCGCCGAGAGCGTGATCGAGGTGATCCGCGAGGGCCAGCCGGCGCTTGAGCGGATTCGCGCCGGCCTCGCCCACGCGCCGCGCCACGCGCTCGCCAATGTCCGGCTGGAGGTGCCGCTCCGGCCCGGCAAGGTGCTCTGTTCGGGGATCAACTACCGCGGCCATGCCAGGGAGAACCCGAATGCGAAGATGCCGGACGAGCCCTTCTTCTTCGCCAAGCTCCCCTCCTCGGTGGTGGGACCGGATGTGCCGGTCGCCAAGCCCGCCCGGACGGAGCAGGTGGATTACGAGGTCGAGTTCGCGGTGGTGATCGGCGCGCCGCTGCATCGGGCGACCGAGGCGGCGGTCATGCCCGCGATCTTCGGCTACACGCTGCTCAACGACATTTCCGCCCGCGACGTGCAGTTCAAGGACAGCCAGATCACCATCGGCAAGAACTTCGCCGGCTTCGCGCCGATCGGCCCCTGTGTCCTGACCGCGGATGCGATGCCAAGACCCGACCGGGTCGCGCTTCGCACCCGGCTGAACGGGCGGACCCTGCAGGACGGGAACACCTCGGACTGGCTCTTCTCGTTGCCGAGGCTGATCTCCTTCCTGTCCGAGCATGTCCCGCTCGAACCGGGTGATATCGTCACGACCGGCACGCCCGCCGGCGTCGGTGTCTTCCGCGACCCACAGGTCTTCATGTGGCCGGGGGACGTGGTCGAGATCGAGGCCGAGGGCATCGGCATCCTGCGCACACCCATAAGCGAGACCTGAACGGAGGGGTAAGGACACATGCTGGCCGTGAATACCGCTGATCTTCCCCGCCCCGCCTATGTCATCACGGTGCTGTTCGATCTCGAGGACGGGGCATTCGAGGGCTTTCACCGGCTCGTCCGCGACAACGCGGAGGAATCCCTGCGCGTGGAGCCGGGATGCCGCCGGTTCGACGTGCTAACCCCCACGGGGGCGGAGGCCGGCCGGCAGGTCCTGCTCTATGAAATCTACGACAGCCGGGCCGATTTCGAACTGCACCTCGCCTCCGCGCATTTCCGCCTGTTCGACGAGCGCACCCGCGCCATGGTCCGGCGGAAGACCGTGACCGAATTCGTGCTGAGCGAAGACCGGGACGCCGTCCTGCCATGACCGGCCCCGACCGAGGCCCCATCCCGGCCATGGCGCTTCTCGGGACGGAGGAACCGGTGCCGGAGCGCAGGCGGTTGCGGGCCGGCGAACTGACCGCGATCCTGGAGGACGGGGGCCTGCGCGACATTCGCTTCGACGGGATCGAGCTTGTGCGCGCCGTCAGCTACCTCGCGCGGGACGCATCCTGGGGCACGCTCCGCGCGCGGTTCGAGGATCTCACGGTCAGCGAGACCGAGGGGCGCTTCAGCGTGATCTACACCGGGCTCTGCGGCGTGCCGGAGCCGCGTATCCGCTATCGGATGCGGGTCGAGGCCACGGCGGACGGACGCCTGAGCCTTATCGCCGAAGGTGAGGCGATCGAGGATTTCGAGACCAACCGGACGGGGTTCGTCGTCCTGCACCCGTTCACCGCCGCGGGCGGGGATCTCACGATCCGCCACGGCGACGGGACGGTGGAGCGGACCCGCTTTCCGGAACGGATCAGTCCTGACCAGCCCGCCTTCGACATCGCGGCCATGACCCACGCACCCGCGCCGGGGCTCTCGTGCGAGGTGAGCTTCGAGGGCGAGGTCTTCGAAATGGAGGACCAGCGCAACTGGGCGGATGCCTCGTTCAAGACCTATGTGCGGCCGCTCTCGAAACCGCGTCCCTATGTGATCGCGAAGGGTGCGAGTGACCGACAATCGGTGGTGATCGAGGCGCGCGGCCAGGCGCTGGCGCCCGCCGCCGCCAGTCCGCGCCGGTCGGGGCTTCGGTTTGGGGACGCGGGCGGGGCGATGCCCGAGACGGCGTTCTTCGTCGAGGAGACGGGTTTCGGTGCCGCCATCGCCTCGCCGGAGCTGACCCGGCACCTGATCGTCAGGCTCGATCCCGCGTCCGGTGACGGTCCTGCGCCCTTGGCCGAGGCGGCACGGTTTGCCCGGAACTGCGACGCGTCCCTCGCCATCGAACTGATCTGCGACACGGTCGAGCCCGCGGCGGAAGCCGCGGAGGCGCTCCGGATCGTCGCGGGGGCCGGCGTCGAGCCCGGGGCGATCCTCTGTTCCCCCCGTCGCGAGTTCCGCACCCGTCCGAGCGGGACGCTCCCGCCGGGCGAGCATCCCGTGGGAGCGATGGTCGAGGCGCTGCGGGCGGAGGGATATTCCGGGCGGATCGGCGCGGGAACGCCATCGAATTTCACCGAGTTCAACCGGAATCCACCCGATGGCCACCCTGATTTCGTCTATTTCAGCGTGGCGGCCAATGTCCATGCGGCCGATGATGCCTCCATCGTCGAGACGCTCGATGTCTATCCAGAACTGATCGCCAGCGCCCGCGCGCTCCGGCCCGGCGTTCCGATCTGGCTCGGGTCCTGCGGGATCGGCACGCGGCACAATCCCTATGGCGCCGCCGTGCAACCGAACCCGGACCGGCGCCGGGTGGCGGCGGCGCGGATCGACCCGCGCCACGCCGCGCTCTTCGGAGCCGCCTATGCGATCGGCACCGCCGCCCGGGCGGCGGAGGCGGGGGTGGCGGTCCTCACCCTCGGCTCTCCTTCCGGCGATTTCGGGATCTTCGATCCGGCGGAGGCGCCGCCACCGATCGGGCGCGTCCAGTCGGAACTGACGCGCGCGGCGGGCGGGACGCGGCATCCGCTCATCTCGGATGCGCCGCTCGTCAGTGGTGTCGCCTTCGATACGACCGCGGGGAGGCNGAACTGACGCGCGCGGCGGGCGGGACGCGGCATCCGCTCATCTCGGATGCGCCGCTCGTCAGTGGTGTCGCCTTCGATACGACCGCGGGGAGGCGGGCGCTGGTCGCGAACCTCGGCCCGGAGGAAGTGGGCCTCGAGATCCCGGAGACATTTCGCTCGGCCGAACCGATCGCGCCCGCCGCCGCCCCGGGGGTTTCGCTGGAAGGGCGGGTCCTGCGGCTCGCGGGCTATGTCAGCGCGGTGCTGACGGAATAGGTCAGGGCTCCGTGCCCCCGGCATCCCATGGCCGCCCGCCCGCCAGTTCCGCCGCGAGATGGTCGATCAGCGCGCGGAGCTTCGCCGGCATCGGGCTGACCGGCGGCCAGACCGCCATGATCGGCAGCGGGCGGGTCTCCTTCTCCGCCATCACCCGCCGCAGGCGCCCGTCCGCGAGCGCGGGGGCGACGATGAAGCCCGGTAGGATCGCGAGGCCGAGGCCGGCGATCGCCATCTCCCGCATCGCCTCGCCGTTGTTGAGCACAAGCCGCCCGTTCACGCGCGGCGAGATGACCCGGCCGCCCTGCCGGAACTGCCAGAGCTGCGCATCGGCCATATGCGCGTAACCGATGGTCTGGTGGTCGGCGAGATCGGCCAACGTCTCGGGCGTCCCGGCCCGCGCGAGATAGCCGGGGCTCGCCACGACGAACTGGCGGTCCTCGCAGAGCTTGCGCGCCATCAGCGCGCCGTCGCGGGCCTCGCCGATGCGGATGCCGACGTCGAACCCCTCGCGCACCAGATCGCGGGCGCGGTCGTCGAAATCGACGCGCAGGCTCAGCCCCGGATGCGCCGCCGCGAACCGCCCGAGGATCGGTGCGAGATGGAGCGTGCCGAAGCTCATCGGCGCGGCGACGGCGAGCGAGCCGATCAGGGGCGCCGCGCCGTCCATCTCCCAGCCCGCGCTCTCGGTCGCCGCGATGAGTTCCGTCAGTGCCGGGCGCAGCCGCTCGGCGAGGCGCGCGGCCGCCTCGGTGGGCGTGATCCGCCCCGCGTTGCGGCGAAACAGCGCCGCGCCGACACGGGCCTCGAAATCGGTGATCCGCTTCGAGATGACCGATTTCGAGAGGTTGAGCCGCGCCGCGGCGGCGGTGACGGTGCCAAGCTCCATCACGGTCAGGAAAGTCTCGATCTCGTCCAGGCTGTAGCGCATCGGCTCAGTCTAGCGGCCTTTCCGCCGTTCGGAAATCCCGAACGCCGGCTTCGTGAGCGAGGCACTGGCGGGAAACCGCCGGTACGCCGATATCATCGCCAACAGACACGCAAGGGAGAAAGCCATGGACCTCACCGGCATTCACCATCTGACGGCGATCACCGCCGACGCGCCCGCCAACAACCGGTTCTATACCGAGACGCTGGGGCTGCGCCGGGTCAAGAAGACCGTCAACCAGGACGACACTTCCGCCTATCACCTGTTCTTCGCCGATGGCGCGGGCAGCCCGGGCTCGGATCTCACCTTCTTCGACTGGCCCGTGGGCCGGGAGTCGCGGGGCACGCATTCGATCAGCCGGACGGGCCTGCGCGTCGACGAGGCGAGCCTCGATTACTGGGCGGGCCGGCTGCGCGAGCAGGGCCTGAACCTCGGCGGGATCGCGACGACGGACGGCCGGGGTACGCTTGACTTCGAAGACCCCGAAGGCCAGCGCTTCCGCCTGACCGCCGATCAGCCCGGCGCGGCGCATCCCTGGGAACGGAGCCCGGTTCCGGCCGAGCATCAGATCCGGGGCCTCGGGCCGATCACCATCTCCGTCCCCGATCTCGCCCCGACCGAGGCGGTGCTCACCCGGGTGATGAACCTGCGCCCGGCACGGGACTATACCTCGCCCGATGGCGAGGGTCAGGTCCATGTCTTCGAGATGGGGGCGGGCGGTCCCTCGGCGGAACTGCACGTCGCGGTCCAGCCCGGGCTTCCGGTCGCGCGGCAAGGCGCGGGGGCGGTGCATCACGTTGCCTTCCGTACCCCCGACCGCGACACGATCCGGCAGTGGGCCGAACAGCTTCGCGGCTTCCGCATCCCGAATTCCGGCGAGGTCGAGCGCTACTACTTCCGCTCGCTCTACTTCCGCGAGCCGGGCGGGAACCTGTTCGAGATCGCGACCGACGGACCGGGCTTCGCGGTGGACGAGCCCTTCGAGACGATGGGCGAGGCGCTGTCGCTGCCGCCGTTCCTCGAACCGCGCCGCGCGGGTATCGAGGCGGGGCTGAGGCCGCTCGCCTGAACTCGCGGGAAGAAACAGGGCCGCCGGAGCGATCCGGCGGCTTTCACGCGCAGGGGGCGCCCATGTCGGGGGATTGATCCGCAGGTTGATCCGAGGATTGATCCGGGCCCGGCGGACGGCGAAAGTCTCCCGGAGGCGCGGCGCCGCCCGCGGTCAACATGAACTGGAGCGACCATGACGACGATCCTTGGCCTGTCAGGCAGCCTGCGTCGGGCTTCCTTCAACGCGGGACTGCTGCGCGCGGCGGTGGAGGTCGCGCCGGAAGGGGTCACGATCGCCCCCGGCTCGATCCGCGACGTGCCGCTCTACGACGCCGATCTCGAAGCGGCCGAGGGGCTTCCGCCGGCGGTCAGGACCCTGCAGCGACAGCTTCGGGAGGCGGATGGCCTGCTGCTGGTCACGCCCGAGTACAACAACGGCATCCCCGGCGTGTTCAAGAACGCGATCGACTGGATGTCGCGCGGGCCGGGGTTGAAGGCTTTCGTGGGCAAGCCGGTCGCACTCCTCGGCGCCTCGCCGGGCGGGTTCGGCACGGTGCTGGCGCAGAACGGCTGGCTGCCGGTGCTTCGCACGCTCAGAACGCGGCCCTGGCTGGAAGGCCGGATGCTGGTCTCGCGCGCCGGAAGCCATTTCGACGCGGACGGCGATCTGACGGATGAGGAAACGCGGAAAGCGCTGACCGAATTTGTCGCGGGCTTCGCGGAGAGCATCACCGCCTGACGCGGCCATGAGGAGGACGCGCCCTCCGGAAGAGGGCGCGTCGCCTGGTTCATTCGGTCGCCGGGCCGGCGCCGAAGATGAAGGCGGCGAAGGTCGGGGAGCCGAAGGCGAGGTCGCGGCCGGTCACAAAGCCATCGCCATCGGAGTCGGAGGTTGCGAACTCGGCGTCCGAGAGCTCGATGACTTCCTCTCGGGTGGCGATGCCGTCGTCGTCCTGATCCCAGTAGTCGAAGACGTGGCCCTTGAGCTCGGTATAATCCTCGAGCTCGCCCTTCATCTCGGCGGCGTGCGAAAATCCGGGGTCCCACAGCATGAACTCTTCCCGTTCGACCGATCCGCTGGCGTTGGTGTCCATCGAACGCCATACCGTACGGGTGAATTCACGGAACTCTTCCACGCTGATCTTGTCGTCGCCGTTCTCGTCATAGGCCGATGCGATGCGCCGCATGACATCGATCTCGGGAGCGATGTTCTCCGCGCTTTCCGCCATCGCGGCGACGGGGAATGACAGCGCCAGAGCCGACGCGACGATGGGCAGGGTCAGTTTCATGTGGTCCTCCGCTTCATTTTCTCGTTGGTCGCTTCACACACTAATGCGATATCGCCGCCGGTCATCGGGAAAGCCGCCCGAAGCGCGACCTATGTCGCGGTCCGGGCGGGTTGGCTTCACCAGGGCCTTGCACGGAATGCGAGTGGTCAGGGGTCCTCACCCGGTTTGGTGGTGAAGAGGTCCGACCATTCCGGGTGCCGCGCATACTGAGCCCGCACGAAGGGGCAGATCGGCACGATCCGGAAACCGTTCTCGCGGGCATCGTCCAGCATGAAGTTGAGCAGCGCCTTCGAAACACCGCGTCCACCCATGGCGTCCGGCACGCCGGTATGATCGGCGCTGATCACACCGGGCGCGCGGTGGGTGAAGGTGATCTCGCCCTCGGCGTCGATTCCGTCGATCCGGGCAACGTAGCGGCCCTTCCCGCCATCGTCTTCCTTGGTGATCTTCGTGTCGCTCATTTCAGAACTCCCGTTTCAGAAGCGCGCGGTCCACGGAGACCGGGCCCGCGCCGAAGGCGGCGAGAAAGAACGCCGCGACGGTCCAGAGCGTGGAGAGACCCTCCGCCTTGAACTGGACCTGGTGAAGAAAGGTCGCCCCGCCATCGGCGGCGAGGTTACGCAACCCGTCCGCGGTGAACATCGCCCCGTTTTCCGCGAGTGTCGCCATGCCCTCGGGGGACAGAATCGCCTCCCCATAGGAATGGCTCATGTGGAACCAGAGCGTCACGGCCAGCATCGCCCCATTGACGAGCGCCGCGGGCCTGGTCAGGACTCCGGCGAGGATCATCAGCCCGCCGATGAACTGCATCGCCGCCAGCACCGCCGACCAGAGCCAGCCGGGATGGAGGCCGATGTTCTCGACGAACCCGGCCATCGCGAAGGGCGCGGTGATCTTGGGCCAGCCTTCGATCACCAGGAGCGCTCCCACCGCGAGCCGCAGCCCGAGCAGCGCGAGCGGTTCCGCGATCCGTTCGTAGAAGGGACCCATGAACGGCAGGACGAGCGGGGTCGTCCGGTCTCGGGCAGGCATGGCCAAGTCCTCCGGTGGCAGGGAGGGCCGACCGGGATCGGCCGGCCCCTCGATCAGTGGCCCTCAGGCGGCCACTTCCTCGGCGGTCTTCGTCCGTGCGGCCTTCGTCGCATTCGCCCACCAGACGAGTTCGTCGAGCATGGCGCCGAGCGAGGGCCGCAGGATGTCGGCGACTTCGCTCATCTCGCCGTTCTTGCCGAGCGGCGAGACCTTCATGAACTCGCCGCCGCCGAGATGCACGGCATTGCGGAGCGGCACCATCTGCAGCTCGATCGCGATGCCGCGCAGATGCTCGATGGCGCGCGCCGCGCCGACGCCGCCGTAGCCCATCGCCGCCGCCGGCTTCCGGTTCCATTCCTTGTAGGCCTGATCGAGCGCGTTCTTCAGCGCGCCGTTGATCGAGTGGTTGTACTCAGGCGTCAGGAAGATGTAGCCGTCGAATTCGGCGATCTTGTTCTGCCACGCCACCGCGCGCTCGTCCGAGCTCGGAACCCAGAGGTTCGAGGCGACCTCGTCGAAAAGCGGCAGGTCGAAATCGCGCAGGTCCAGCAGTTCGACCTCGAGATCGTCCCGCTTCTTGACCTCTTCCAGCAGCCAGGCCGCCGGCTTGTCCGCGAAACGCGCCTTGCGGGTCGATCCGATGATGATCACGATCTTCGGCTTGCTCATGTCCTTCTCCTTCGTAGTCCGGGCCTTTTGCCCGCGGTTTGTCTGTCGCCAAGACAAATGCCTTGTCGGGGGAGTTCGTTCCAGAGGACGCCTTGCGAACTCCGCGTTCCATGGAGCCGAACGGCCGCGCCATTGTCCAGCCGCCACCGCTTCCCATTTCGAGAAACGAGGCGGTTCGGCCGTCGCGCAAGGGTTTCCCGCCCCTTGGCAATGATGGCGAGCCATGATGGCGAGCCGGACCGCGCGGCGGGCGCCGGCGAAAGGAGGAGCCATGGACGATCCACTGAAACTCGGAGACCGGAGCGGCCTCCCCGACGATCTGCTGTTTCTTGCAAGGAAGCATCCGCGTGAAACCTGGCGCGGGCGGGCCGGACTCGCCGGCACCGGCGAGATCTGGCTCGGCAACCACGACCATTTCCGCGCTGTCATCACGAAGATCGCCGAACAGCTGACGAAGCTGAGCGAGGAGGGCGAGACCACCTATGACAGCGGCCCTTCGATCAGGCGGCATGTCGGCGGCTTGCTCGGCGGGCTCGACGGCCATCACCGGGTCGAGGATCACCACTATTTCCCGATCTTCCAGCGCGCTGAGCCGCGGCTCCTGCGCGCCTTCGAGGTGCTCGACACCGATCATCACGCGATCCACGACGCGATCGACGAGCTCGCGGCGACGACGGGTGACAGCCTGCGCCGGCTGAGGCAGACGGAAGGCGTGATGACGAGCGACCAGCGTTTCGCCATCGACGCGCTCGCCGAGGTGGTGGAGCGGTTCGCGCCGATCCTGCGCCAGCATCTGGCCGATGAGGAGGACATCGTCATTCCGCTGATCCTGGAGCGCGCGCGAAGCGACCCGGAATTCTCGTGATGCGCTCCAAGGTCGCGGCGGCGCGGGGAAAGGACAGGACATCATGATAACGTTCATCGCCCTCTTCATCGCAGGGATCGCAGGCGGGGTGCTGCTGGGGCTGATCGGGGTCGGCATGGCGCTCGTCGCCGTGCCGGTCCTGACCTTCGCCTTGCCGCATCTCGGCGTGCCCGAGCCGCTCGCCCCGGTCGTGGCGCTGGCGACCTCGATGGGGATCGTCACCATCGGCTCGGTCAGTTCGGTGCTGGCGCATCACAGGCTGGGCAACATCGACTGGTCGCTCTTCGCCCGGATCGTGCCGTTCAGCCTCGCCGGCGTACTGGCGGGATCGGTGCTGGTGACACGGCTTCCCCCCGGGGCACTCCGGCTCATCTTCGCGGCCTTCCTGGTCTTCGTCGCGGTCAGGATGCTGCGGGGACGCGGGACGCCCGCCGCCGCGCAACGGTCCGGTCCCGGCCAGGATCGCGCGGCGGGCGCGGCGATCGGCGTGGCGGGCGCCCTGATCGGCGCGGGCGGTGGCGTGTTCATGGTGCCTTACCTCGCGGGCCGCGGATGGAAGATGGTGTGCGCGGTCGCGACCTCGGCGGCCATCGGTCTGCCGGTCACGGTCATTGGCGCGATCTTCCACGCGCTGCGGCCGCTCGACGGGATCACCGCGCCGATGCTCGGCTCGATCCATGTCGAGGCCCTGCTCGGTCTCGGGATCGGCGCCGTCCTCGGTGCGCCGGTCGGCGCGAAGCTCGCCAGCCGCCTGCCGGGGGAGGCCCTGAAGAGAGGTTTCGCATTCGTCCTTCTGATCCTCGCCGCCGGGCTGATCCTCGAAGGTTAGGCCGGCGTGCCGGCGGGGTCAGGCCGTCGCCGCGGCGAGCCAGCTCCTCGCGACCCCGGTATCCTCCGGCGACAGCTCGTGCCCCGCGTCGATGGTCCGCGCGTCGAGTTCCGCGCCGGCGGCGTCGAGCGAAGCCACGAGCGCTTCGGTGAGGGCCCCGAAAGGATCGTGCTCGCCACGTGTCAGCAGGACCCGCGTTCCCGCGAGATCAGCCGCGGGCGGCGCGTCGAGCACTTCGACCCCGCGCAGCAGGATCGCTCTCCGGACCACGCCCGGATGAAGCCGGAGGATCGCCGCGAGGAGGTTCGCCCCGTTGGAATAACCGAGGAAGGTCATGCGGTCCGGGTCGAGGCCATAGCCAGAGATCGCCCCCTCGACGAAGGCTGCGAAGGCGGTGGCCTCGGCGCGGATGTCTTCCTGATCGTAGGTGACCGGATCGAACCGGCGGAACCAGCGCAGGGTCCCTTCCTCGGTCGAACGGCCCCGGACGCCGAGCAGCGTGGCGCGCGGATCGAGCCGCGCGGCGAGCGGCATCAGATCCGCCTCGTCCCCGCCCGTCCCGTGAAGCAGCACGATCACCGAGCCGTCGGGATCGTCCGGGACATGGAAGCGGTGGATGAACGGCAGATCGCGCGCGGGCATCCTCTCCTCGCCCGGGAGCGCGAATTGCGGCAGGATCACGCGCAGCTCTTCCGCCCGCGCCCCGTCGCTCGGCGGGATCATCAGCGTCTCGCCGAGATGCTCGGGCTCCTCGTCCACCGTGAAGCCCGGAGCGTCGGTCGCGTATTCGAACAGCGTCCCCGCCGGCTCGCGCACATAGAGCGACAGGAAGTACTTGCGGTCATGCACGTTGGTCAGGCCGTCATGGTCGCGCAGGCCGAGGCGCATGCGCCGCACCGCCTCCACGTCCGGGGCGCGGAACGCCACATGGTCGAAGACACCTGTACCGGGCCCGCCGATCACGAAGCCCGCCGACTGGCGCAGGTCGATCACGTCGCGGTCCGAGGCCATGCGGATGAACGGCCCGTCGCGGAGCGCCTCGCGATAGCCGAAGCGCTCCGCGAAACGCGCCGTCGCCTCGGCGTCCTCGGTCAGAATCGTGACCGAGCGGATGCGCGTCGGCGCGATCGGATCTGCGAGCGGCGCCGTGGCGGGCAGGTCCGCGCCGACCAGTTTCACGATGATCCCGTCCGGGTCGCGGAGCCGCAGGACCGTCTCGCCCAGCTCGCGCGCCGGTCCCGTGGCCGGCACCCCCGCCGCGATGGCCCGTTGCAGCCAGTCCCCGATGCTGGCCCGCGGGATTGCGAAGGCGATCTCGCTCACCTGTCCGAGCCCGACCCGGCCCGGGGAGCCATCCTGCCAGACGAGGAAGGTGACGAGCGAGCCGGGGCTTCCCAGTTGGTCGCCGTAGAAGAGGTGCAACTGCTCCGCGTCCTCGTAGCCGCCGGTCCGCTTGACGAGCCGGAGCCCCAGGAAGCCCAGGTAGAAATCGACGTTGCGCTGAACGTCACGAGTGAGCGCCGTGACGTGGTGAATGCCGGTCGTCACTTCGCCTTGCCCTTGCCGGCTTCCTCGTCGAGAACCTTCCGCACCTCCGGGTCCGCCGCGACACGGTCGTGGAGCGCCTGCACGTTGGAATGGTCGGCGAGGCCGCCCGGCAGCAGCTTTCTCGCCCAGCGCAGCATCGGGAAGGAATAGGCGTCGATGACCGAGCGCGTGCCTCGGTCGGGACCGAGCACCCAGTCGCGTCCCTCGAGATGGGCGTCGAGGATGCCCATCTGCTTCAGGACCAGCTTCTGGCCGGCGGCGACCACGGCGTTCTTTGCCTCGTCGCCGGTCTCGGTGGTGTAGCGATCCGGCATGAAGATCGGCCAGAAGGATGCGTGCATGTCGCTGGTGAAGAAGGCCGACCAGCGATGCGCCTCCGCCTTCTCGCGCAGGCTCTCGCCGCCGGAAAGCCCGGCCTCGGGATGCTTCTGGGCGAGATAGTCGAGGATCGCCCCCGCCTGCGTCAGCAGCCAGCCGTCATCCTCGCGCAGCGTCGGCACCGCGCCCGCCGGATTGACCGCGAGCAGTTCCTCCGAGCCGTATTCGACCCTCACCGCCTCGTAGGGCGCGCCGATCCATTCCAGAACGATGTGCGGGGCCAGCGAACAGGCGCCGACGGCGTAATAGAGCGTGGTCATGTGAGGCCTCATTGATCCGGCAGATTGATCGCAGGGCGACTCAATGACGGAACCGACGGGTCGTCAACCTGAAAGGACGGAACTCGGCGTTCTGAAAGATCGAACGAGTATTTGTTGACCGTTTCCCTTCTCACTCTACCATCGCGGATGTGGCCGATCGAAGGGCAATCCGCGGACAGCGGCCCGGCGGCCACGCGCGAGAGGAGGAACCATGACCAACCCTGCGAATTTCGGCGACAAGCGTCCGGTGATCGATCCCGACGACGCGGTGATGCTTCTGATCGATCATCAGAGCGGCCTGTTCCAGACGGTGAACGACATGCCGATGACGGCGCTCAGGCGCCATGCGAGCGCGCTCGCGTCGATCGCGACGCTCGCCGACATTCCGGTCGTCACCACGGACTCGGTGCCGCAGGGGCCGAACGGGCCGCTGATCCCCGAGATCCACCAGAACGCGCCGCATGCGAAATACGTGGCCCGGCGGGGCGAGATCAATGCCTGGGACAATCCCGAATTCGTCGAGGCGGTCAAGGCGACGGGACGCAAGACGCTGATCATCGCGGGGACGATCACCAGCGTCTGCATGGCCTTCCCGGCGATCAGCGCGATCGCGGAGGGCTACCGGGTCTTCGTCGTCATCGACGCCTCGGGCACCTATTCCAAGATGGCGCAGGAGATCACGCTGGCACGCGTCGTGCAGGCCGGGGCGGTCCCGATGGACACCGCGGCCGTCGCCTCGGAGATCCAGAAGACCTGGCACCGCGACGACGCGGAGAAATGGGCCGAGGTCTACACCAGGATCTTCCCCGAGTATCAGCTGCTGATCGAGAGCTATCAGAAGGCGCGGTCCGTCGAGCACGAGGGCGAGGCGCTCGACTCCGAGCGCGGCTGACAACCGTCGAACCAGGAAGCCCAAGAATCCAAGGAGGACTCCCATGACCAGCGAAACCCGCCGTGATCCGGTCGCGGACCGGCTGCTGACCCCCGAGAACTCGGCGCTGATCGTGATCGATTATCAGCCCGTGCAGGTCAATTCGATCGCATCGATGGACCGCCAGCTTCTCGTCAACAACATCGTCGGCACCGCCAAGGCGGCCGTCGCCTATGGGCTGCCGGTCGTGCATTCGACGGTGAACGTGAAGACCGGGCTCAACAAGCCGCCGATCCCGCAGCTTAGGAAGGTGCTCGACGGCTATCCGACCTACGACCGGACCACGATCAATTCCTGGGAGGATGAGGAATTCCGGAAGGCGGTCGAGGAGACCGGCCGCAAGAAGCTGATCTTCACCGCGCTCTGGACCGAAGCCTGCCTGACCTTCCCGGCCATCGACGCGCTGGCGGAGGGATATGAGGTCTATGTCGTGGCCGACGCGGTCGGCGGCACCTCCGTCGCCGCGCATGAGGCCGGGCTGCGCCGCATCGAGCAGGCGGGCGGCGTGATGATCAGCGTGCCGCAGCTCTTCTGCGAGCTGCAGCGCGACTGGAGCCGCTCGGAGACGGTTCCGGCCTTCATGAGCCTCTTCATCGAGACCGGCGGAACCGCCGGCATCCAGTTCTCCTACGACAAGTCGGAGTAACCCGGCACGCCACTCCGGTTTCGGGGTGGCTCTCCCCGCGCGCGCGGGTCGAATTCCGTCAGCCGCGTGGTCAGATGGCCCAGCCGCCGTCGATCGCATGGGCCTGCCCGGTCGTGAAGGAACTGTCGTCGCTCGCGAGATAGACGGCGAGCGCGGCGATTTCCTCGGGCGCGCCGACGCGGCCCATCGGCTGGCGGGCGATGAAATCCCGCATCGCCTTCTCGTAGTCGCCGGTCGCGCGCAGCCGGTCGTGCAGCGAGGGGCTGTCCACGGTGCCGGGGCAGATCGCGTTGCAGCGGATGCCCTGCGTGACGAAATCGGCCGCGACCGATTTGGTCAGGCCGATCACCGCCGCTTTCGATGCCGCATAGGCGCAGCGGTTCGGCACGCCCTTGAGCGACGAGGCGACGGAGGACATGTTGATGATCGACCCGCCCCCGCGCCTCAGCATTCCGGGCAGGGTGGCCTTGATGAGCCGGTACTGCGCCTTGACGTTCAGATCGAAGGCGAAATCCCATTGCTCGTCGGTGCATTCGAGCACGGAGCCGGCGTGAACCACGCCCGCGCAGTTGAAGAGCACGTCGATATCGCCGATTTCCGCCAGCAGCGCCTCGATGGCGCCCGCGTCGGTCACGTCGAGGCGCCGCGCGCTGGCGCCGTCGATCCGCGCCACGGCCTCCTCGTTCACGTCCGTCGCCCAGAGCGTGGCACCTTCGCGCAGGAAGGCCTCGGCCGAGGCCCGGCCGATCCCCTGTCCGGCGGCGGTGATGAGGCAGGTCTTTCCGGTCAAGCGTCCCATGTTCTCTCCTTCGCGCGCAGAGGGCATTGAGGCCCGATGGCTCTGAAACGCCCGCGGGTCAAGCCGAATCCGGCACGGCCGGGGATTTCGGAACGGCCATCCATCGACTGCCCGGGCCGCCTGTCCCGGTCCGCCCCGATGGTGGACAGGTGCGACGAAAGGGCGCGCGCCAGGTTGGTGCGTGGCGGCGCGTCTCCGGAGCCATGGCCCGCGACGATGACCGACGCGCATCGCGCGGGGGTGCGAACTCGGGGGAACGATTCCGGGGCGCGACGCTGGTGGCGCGGGCCATGTTCGCCCGCCGCGAAGGGCGTACGCGGCGGGCGATCACGGGAGTTCGGCCAGGGCCGTGGGCCTCCCGTGACCCTCTTCACCTCGCTGGCGGCCGTCCAGCGGCGCTCCCTGGCGACAGCGGTCGCCGAGGGTCGCAACGCGAACCGGACGCGGGGGGCGTTAAAGTTCTCGCCCCTCTTCGCAGCGAGTGGCAGGGTGAACGCAAGTTCCCGTATTGTCTCGCCGAAATCCACGAAGATCTCAACCAAGAAAATCGTGAAGCCGGTTCTGGCCTCACGGCGGTGCCCGGAGCCTGCCGGGGCGCCGGCCGATCTGTCCCGCGGGAACCGCCGGTTCTGGCGGGGCGCTCAGCGTTCGACTACCATCCCGTGCCGAAGCGTCCCGGGCGGCGCTGTCCGGAGCGGTCCGCGCCGCCCCCGGGCTCGACGCGACAGTGGCGCGGCGCCCTCAAGGCGAAGGAGGACTGGCATGAGAGTGGACAGCCACCATCACCTCTGGGCGATCTCGCGTGGCGATTATGGCTGGCTGACACCCGATCTCGCGGAGATATATCGCGACTTCACGATGGACGACCTCGACCCGCTGCTGGACGCCGCCGGTATCGACCGGACGGTGGTCGTCCAGGCCGCCGCGACGGTGGCGGAAACGGAGTTCCTGCTCGAGACCGCCGCCGGCGCCGACCGGATCGCCGGTGTCGTCGGCTGGATCGACATGGAGGCGCCGGACGCGTTGGTGACGCTCGATCGGCTCGCGCTCCACCCGAAGTTTCGCGGAATCCGCCCGATGATCCAGGATATCGCCGATGACGAGTGGCTCCTGCGCGCCAGCCTCGATCCGGTGTTCGAGGCGCTGGTCGAGCGCGGCCTGACCTTCGACGCGCTGGTTCTGCCCCGCCACCTCGGCCCGCTGCTGGCGCGGGCGCGGCGACATCCCGGCCTGCGGTTCGTCATCGACCATGGCGCCAAGCCCGCGCTCGCGACCGGAGAGATCGAGGCGTGGAAGAAGGACATCGCGAGGATCGCGGCCGAGACCGCGTGCTTCTGCAAGCTGTCGGGCCTGCTGACCGAGGCGGGAGATGCGCCGACGCTGGATCGAATCCGTCCCGCGGCGGAGCATCTGCTGGCCTGTTTCGGCCCGGATCGACTGATGTTCGGCAGCGACTGGCCGGTCCTCAACCTCGCGTCCGATTATGCACGCTGGGCCGGAATGGTCGAAACGCTGCTCGCGGATCTTCCGGCCGCCGAGGCCGCGCGGGTTCGGGGCGACACGGCGCGACGCTTCTACGGCCTCTGATCCGTACTCTCGGCCGCCCCCGTGTGAGGTTCGATCTCCTGCGATACCGCTCGGCGTGTCGCGCGCCGGGCGCGATCCGGCGGATCGGAAACAGGTTCCGATCGCGCCGTTCTCACCGCTCGATCGGTTGTCCCGCGTGAGTCGTGCCGCCGGCACACCCGCCGCGGCGCGAGCGGTCGCCGTTACCGGTCGATCACGATATCCGAGCGGGGGGTCGAGCAGCAGAGCAGGATCATTCCGGCGTCCACCTCGCGCTGACGGATGCCTCCGGCATGGTTCATCTCCACCGTCCCCTCGAGCTTGCGCGACTTGCAGGTGCCGCACAGGCCCTTGGCGCAGGAGGCGGGCAGGCGCATCCCCGCGAGCCGCGCGGCGGCCAGGATGCTGGTGTTCTCGTCGCACTCGACCGTGCGGTTCGACTTCGCGAAGGTGATCTCGAAGCTTCGGACCGTGGCGTCGGGCGGCGGCGGGGCGGCCTCCTGTTCGGCCTGGGGCAGCGCGTCGAAATCGAAGCTTTCCTCGTGATAGCGCCGCATGTCGAAGCCCGAGGCCGCGAGATGGCCGCGCACCGCCGCCATGAAGGGCGCCGGACCGCAGCAGAAGATCTCGCGCTCGAGGAAGTCCTCGGCGACCGTCGCGAAGAGATGCGGGGAGAAGCGCCCGCGCAGGCCGCTCCAGAACCGCTCGTTCTCCATCTGCTCGGCGACATAGGCGATCTTGAGGTTCATCCGCCGGATCGCCATCGACTCGAGCTCCCGACGGAACACGATGTCCTTCGGCGTCCGGGCGAAATGCACGTAGAGCGTGTCGAAATCCTCGCCCATGTCGAAATCGCGCCGGACATAGGACATCATCGGCGTCGCACCGACCCCGCCGGACAGGAACAGCCGTTTCTCGGCGGGATGCGCCCAGGTCGAGAACTCGCCGAGCGGTCCCACGGCGCGGACCACGTCGCCGACCTGAAGGTGATCGTGGAGCCAGTTCGACACGACCCCGCCGGGTGAGCGCTTCACGGTGATCGTGATCGAGAACGGCCGGGTCGGCGTCGAGGAGATCGTGTAGGAGCGGTTGACGGTCTCGCCATCGATCGGGAATTCGAAGGTCAGGAACTGGCCCGGCGCGAAGTTGAACTGCCGCGGCTCCGCCGGTGTGAAGGCGAAGGTCTTGATGTCCTGCGTCTCGGAATAGATCGCCCGGCAGATCAGCCGGTCATCCTCATCGCAGTTCCAGTGCGGATAGAGCTCCGCGAGTGTCAGATTGTGCCGGACGACCATGATTTGCTACCTTCTTCAACAATGCGGACCGCTCGATGCGCGCGGTCTCAGATGTCCTCCCAGGGGAACGTGTCGAGCCGCTCCGCGCCATGGTCCGTGACCAGGATCTGGGTTTCAAGCTTGATGCTCTCCGTACCCTCGGCGGCGATCAGGCTTTCGACGCAGACCACCTGTCCCGAAGCGAACTCGCCGGTGTAGCCCGGGTCGAAATCCGGACGCAGCGGCACGAAGGGCCATTCGTCCGCCATCCCGACCCCGTGCACCGCCACGCTGTAGCGATAGGGCCGGTGGCGTTCGGGGATACGCCAGGAGCGCTCGTTGAACTCGGCGAAGGTGAGGCCGGGACGGATGAGCGCCATGTTGTGCCCGATCTGGTCGATCGCGGCCGCGTAGTTCGTCCGCTGATCCGGACGCATGGGAAGATGCCCGCAGGTCCAGGAGCGTGACACGTCGGCGCAATAGCCGTAGGGGCCGATCATGTCGGTGTCGAAGCTGATCATCTCCCCACCGCGGATCACCCGGTCGGAGCATTCCTGGAACCAGGGATTGGTCCGGGGCCCGGAGGTCAGGATCTTGGTCTCGAGCCAGTCGCCGCCGGAACGGGCGTTCTCGTGATGCAGGATCGCCCAGAGCTCGCGCTCGGTGATGCCGGGCTCCGACGCCTCGTACATCCGCGCCATGGCGGCCTCGCAGACCCGGATCGTCCAGCGCATCAGCGCGATTTCCTCGGGGCTCTTGATCGCGCGGGCCTGTTCCGCGAGTTCCTGTCCCTCGACGAAGGCGAGCCCTTCGGCGCGGAGCGCGTCGAGACCCAGCGGCTCGATCTTGTCGATGGCCAGACGGAGGTTGCCGCCGCCGTGCCGGCGCACGAGCGCCGCGATCTCGGCGGCGAAGGCCCGCGCCCGGTCCTCGCCCTGGTCTCCCGCGGCGTGGTAGAGGAAGCTCCGCGCGACGCACACCTCGTCGACACCGCCGAGCCCCTCGGCGAGATGCGCGCAGCTCGCGTATTCGAAGAGTATGGCCGGGCCGCCGTTCAAGATCAGCGCGTAGCGCGTGGCGTTGTGCAGGGTCCAGACCTGCATGTTCGAACTGTCGAGCGCGTAGCGGATGTTGCAGGGATCGAAGAGCAGGATGCCCGCGACATCGTGGCGTTCGAGTTCCGCCCGGAGACGCCCAAGCCGGTAGGCGCGCGCGGCCTCCAGCGTCGCATGCGGAACCGGGCTTCGCAGGGGCCGGTCGGCCCCTTCCGGATTGAGATAGGCCGCCTTGCGGGCGTCCTTGAAGACCTGAGCCTGATCGATCATGGGAACCTTCCGAGAACCGCCTCAGCCATAGCTCGCGACCGGCGCGCCCAGCACGTCCAGCCGCGGCGTCACGCCCAGCCCGGGCGCGTCGGGTGCCGTCACGCGCCCGTCCGTCACGTCGAAATCGCCATCGGCCGTCCTGAGCGCGACCATGTCCCGGCTTTCGAGCACGCATCGGAGGTTTCTCTCCGGCACGGTCTGGCCGAGGTGGACGATCGCCGCGAAGGCGATGTCGGAACCGGTCGTCTCCTGCACGCTGATCGTGTAGCCGGCCGCGAGGCAGATATCCCGGTGCCGCCGCCCGCGCGTCAGCCCGCCGTTCTTCGAGATCTTGAGCCCGATCCCCTCGGCCGCGTCATCGGCGATCAACTGCGCGATCGAGGCGTCGCTGAGCGCGAGTTCGTCGAAGATGATCGGAACATCGGTCCGGCGCCGGAGCGAGACGCATTCGCGCCAGGTGGCGCAAGGCGCCTCCAGCACGAAGTCGAGCCCCTGCGGGATCAGCCGCAACATGCGGAGCGCCGATTCCACCGTCATGCCGCCATTCGCATCGACGATGAAGAACTCGCCCGCCCGCGCATCCGCCAGCGACGTCGCGACGCGGGCGGCGTCGGTGACGGGATCGCCGCCGACCTTGATCGAATGGCCGACATAGCCCCGCGCGCGATGCGCGGCGACGCGCCCGCGCATCTCCTCGGGCTCGCCCATGTAGATCGACGAGATGACGGGCATCCTCGCATCCGTGCGCCCGCCGAGCAGGTCGCAGACCGGCATGCCGACGGATTTGCCGAAGATGTCCCAGCAGGCGACGTCGAGCGCCGTCTTGGCGTGTTCGTGACCGACAAGCGCCTGGTCCATCGCATCGTTGATCCGGTCCACGCGGCGCGGGTCGAGGCCGAGCAGGTTCGGTGCGATCTCCGCGATGCCCGCGCGCACCCCCATCGCATGCGAGGCGATGTAGGTGGCGCCGAAGGGCGTGCTCTCGCCCCAGCCCTCCAGCCCGGTGTCCGTGGTGATCCGCGCGATGGTGGCGTCGAAGCTCGTGTATTCGCGCCCTCCCGACAGCCGGTAGACCCCGCCCGCGTAGGGCAGATCGACCTGGAAGACATCTATTCTTTCGATCTTCATCGTGGATACGCCTGGGCCGACCCGGTTCATTCCGGGATTTCGAGAACGAGTTTGCCGATGGTGCTCTTCGACAGGAAATCCTTCTGCGCCTCGACGATGTTGCGCAGCGGATATGTCTTCGCGACGATCGGCCGGATCTCGCCGCGCTCGATGTAGGTTACGAGGTTCTCGAACACGGTGACCTGCCCCCCGGAAACTCCCTCGCTCTGATGTAGGGTCTGCTCGACCTCGAAGGAGCAGACGAATGAGAAAGAGCCGATTTTCCGAGACGCAGATCATTTCGATGATCAA
>NZ_JBKQWU010000037.1:0-35119 GCF_047275745.1 Amaricoccus sp. W119
CAAGGACCGGCGCCGCGTCGCCACTCGATACGACCGATGCGCCCACACATTCATGAGTGCCATCCGCATCGCAGCGACCGTCATCTTCTGGTTATGAGTCCTGACCCTAGGCACCCGCATTAGCCCGTCGGCTTGGGGAGAGAGTTGGCGCTGATCATCACCGACGGCTTCCGGAGGTACGCTTTACCCGGATCCTGCGGAGCCGGCGTCGATCTTTCGCCCTCCCAAGCGGGCTCATCCCTGGCTGCGCGGCGCTCAAGGCGGTCGAAGGCCAGATTGGCGAGCGTCAGCTTCGCCTCGGCGCGGGCCAGCCCGCTCGCGCGGATGAAGGGCCCGAAGCGGGTCCTCTGATGCGCGAAGACATGACGTTGGAGTCAAACCACTAGCATCTCCGGCAGGATCATCGCAACGATCGGGCCATCACGGTCTTTCCGGGCGAGGCTCTGACCCGACTCAGCGGCACGCTCGGCGATGCGCCGGACCAGAACCTCGCCGCGATCGCGCTGGCGGCGCAAGCGCTCATCGCCGCCGCCCTCGCCTATCGCCAGTCGCCGGCGATGGCGCCGCGGGGATAGGCGCCGACGCGGGCGTCAGCCGACGAGGATCACATGGACGAAGCCGGGTCCATGCGCGCCCCGGACGTAGCTGCCCTCGATATCGGTGGTGCCGCTCGGCCCGGTGATCAGGATCGTGTTGCGTGCCGGACCATCGCCCCGCGCGCGTTCCGCCTCAATCCGCGCCGCGTAATCCTCGAGATGGCCGAGGATATCGGCGGTTCGCAGCACCACGACGTGATGGAGCGGCAGGAAGGCGAGCAGGATCGGCGTTTCCGCGCCCGAATGGATCACCACCGAGCCCGACTCGGCGACCCCGAACCGGGCAAGGCCGACGCCCACCGGAGCGTCGGACGCGATGTCGCGCGTCGGCGCGACCTCGCCCCAGTCGAGCGGCGCGAGATCGCCGTCCACCGCGACGGGACCCGCGAGCCCCTGCGCGGCGAGATAGTCCGCCACCGCCGCGGGGACGGCGGAAAGATCCTCCGCGCGGCCGATTGTCGTGCCGATCGCGGTAGACTTCTCGATGAAGGACTCGACCGCCGTCCCGGCGACGAGACGCGGCCGGATCGCATCCGCGTCGTCGAGCAGCGCCGCGGCTTCGGCGGCGATCGCCGCCGGGTCCCGCGCGGGATTGCCCAGCCCCTCGCGGACGGCGGTCAGGATACGGTCACGCGCGCTCATTTCCGGCCCTCCTGACGTGCCCGGTACTGCTCCATGAAGGTCTTCTTCGCCGGGGTCGGCAGGTCGCGGTACGCGGTCCAGCCGCCCGCGAGCGGCAGCGACCCGATCCAGCCGCTCTTGCCGAACAGCCGCAGCGCCCGAACCCCCGCCCCGCTCGCGAACCGGTAGAGGCCCGGCCGCCGCGCCAGCCAGGCCCAGAGGCCCAAGCCCGCGCGCATCGCCTTCGGCTCCAGATTCTCGCGCCAGCTTCGTCCGCGCCAGGCGCGGAGCAATGTCGGCAGCGGAATGCGGACCGGGCAGACCTCGGCGCAGCGCCCGTTCATCGTGCAGGCGAAGGGCAGGTCGCGCGACTGCTTGAGCCCGTCGAGCACCGGCGTCAGTACCGCGCCCATCGGGCCGGGATAGGTGCCGCCATAGGCATGGCCGCCGATCTGGCGATAGACGACGCAGTGGTTCATGCAGGCACCGCATCGGATGCAGCGCAGCATCTCGCGGAACTCGTCCCGGATCATCCGGCTCCGCCCGTTGTCGACGAGGACGATATGCATCTCCTCCGGCCCGTCCGCGTCTCCCGGGCGCTTCGGCCCCCGGTGGAAGGTCGTGTACTGCGTGAGTTCGCCCCCCGTCGCCGACCGCACGAGAAGGCGCAGCAGCGCGAAGGCATGGCCGGTCGTGGGGACCAGCTTCTCGATCCCCGCCGTGACGATGTGAACCCTTGGCGGCGTGGTCGTGAGCTCCGCGTTGCCCTCGTTGGTCACGGTGCAGGTGGCACCGGTGTCGGCGACGAGGAAATTCGCCCCCGAGATCCCGACATCGGCGCCGAGGAACTTCTCGCGCAGGATACGTCGCGCGCTCATCACCATCGAGGCCGGGTCCTCGGCGTTCGGCGGCGGGTTGTGGCCCTCGCGGAAGAGCACGGCCACCTGCTCCCGCGTCCGGTGCATCGCGGGCCAGATGATATGCGAGGGATGTTCGCCCGCGAGCTGGATGATGTGCTCGGCAAGATCGGTCTCGACCCGCTCGATTCCGGCCTCGGCGAGCGCGTCGGGCAGGCCGATTTCCTCGCCGAGCATGGATTTCGACCGGGTAACGAGCTTCGCCCCCGCCTCGCGGCAGAGGCGCACGACGATGGCGCGCGCCTCCGCGTCATCCGCCGCCCAGTGCACCTTGGCGCCCGAGGCGGTGGCGTTCCGCTCGAAGGTTTCGAGATAGTGGTCGAGGTTGGCGACCACATGGTCCTTGATGGCCTTGCCCCGGTCGCGCGCCGCCTCGAATTCCGGGAAGGCGCCCACCGCCGCGGCGCGCTTGGTCTCCGCCGTGCCGGTGGTGCGGTCGATCGCCGTCTTCAGCGTCCGGTCGCCGAGCGCCGATTTGGCGCGGGCCTTGAAATCCTGCTGGACCGCCGCGTTCATTCCGGTTCTCCGATGGCTGGGCCGTCCGCCATTCCGGCGACGACCTCCACTGTGTGGAAGCAGCGGACCTTCGAGCCCTCGCGGTGGAGCTTGCCCGCCATGTTCATCAGGCAGCCGAGATCGCCCGCGAGCAGGAGATCGGCGCCGGTCCGTTCGATCGCCGCCGCCTTCTCGCCGACGATCCCGTTCGAGATCGCCGGATACTTGACGCAGAACGTGCCGCCGAAGCCGCAGCAGACATCGTTGCCTTCTAGGGGCCGCATTTCGAGCCCGTCGACGGCGCCGAGAAGCTTGCGCGGCTGCGCCTTCACGCCGAGCTCGCGCAGGCCCGAGCAGCTGTCGTGATAGGTCGCGCTGGCGGCGAGACTCCTCCCCTCCGGCGCGTAGCCCATCACATCGACGAGGAAGCTCGTGACCTCCCAGGTCTTCTTCGCCAGCGCCCGGGCGCGGGGACCCCATTCGGGGTCCTTCGCGAAAAGCTCCGGATAGCCGTGCGAGATCGTGCCCGCGCAGGAGCCGGAAGGGGCGACGAGATAGTCATAGGGCTCGAAGGTCGCGATGACCTGGCGCGCGAGGGACGCCGCGTCGGCGTCGTCCCCGCTGTTCCAGGCCGGCTGGCCGCAGCAGGTCTGCGCGGCCGGCACTTCGACGCGACATCCGGCCTCCTCGAGAACCTTCAGCGCGGCGAAGCCGATCCGGGGTCGCATCGCATCCACCAGGCAGGTGACGAACAGGGCGACCCGCGGGGAAACGCCGGGGGAGACGCCGGGTGCCAGACGGGGGCCGGATGTCTCTGTCATGGCCCTACCCCGCCGTGACCGGGGCGGGGGCCCGGCCCCGGTTCATCGCCATCAGCGCGATGACCGCGACCGCCCAGACGATGGCGAGGACCCACCAGATGTTGAACCCGCCGGCGATGAGCGCGGTGCCGATCAGCCCGCCCTGCACCACGTAGTAGCCCATCGGGATCAGCGTCTTGCGGATGATCTCGCCCTCGCGGTCGACGAGGCCGACGGTGGCCGAGGCCGCGACGACGTTGTGCACGCAGATCATGTTGCCCGCCGCGCCGCCGATCGCCTGCAGCGCCACCACGAGCGCCGCGCCGGTGGCGCCGAGCCCGATCTGTTCCGCCGTCGAGAACTGGAACAGCGAGAACATCATGTTGGAGATCGTGTTCGACCCGGCGACGAAGGCGCCCATCGCCCCGATCAGTGGCGCGAAGAGCGGCCAGGCCTGACCGGTGAGCGCGGAGACGCCCTCGGCGAGAACGATCGGCATCGAGGAGAGCCGCTCGGAGGCCGAGTTCAGGAACACCTGCACCATCGGCACGGCGAGGAGCAGCGCCGGGGCGGCGGCGATCATGGTCGAGCCAGAGGAGCGGAGCGCCCGGCCATAGTCTCTCGCCGTCATCTTGTGCAGGAAGAAGGTGAAGAGCGAGGCGAGGATCAGGATCGTGCCCGGCAGATAGAGGATCTGCACCGTCGCATTGATGCCGGAGCCGAACAGGTCACGCAAGGCGAGCGTCATCTCGGGCGAGGTCAGGAACGCCTTGACCGGCGCGATGGTGCGGGTGAGCACGAGCATCAGCACGACGAAGACATAGGGTGCCCAGGCCTTGCCCAGCGCCATGATCGGCGCGTCGGCCTTGTGGTCCTCGAGATCGTCGAGCTTGCCAACCCAGGCCGGGTCCCAGTCCTTGCGCGCCGGGAAGTCGAAGGTGTCCTTCGGCATCAGGAAGCCGCGGCGCGCCGCCGGGATGACGATGAGAAGGCCGATGATGCCGCCGACGAGCGAGGGGAATTCCGGCCCGAGCAGCGAGGCGATGATGTAGTAGGGAACGGTGAAGGCGAGACCCGCGAAGAGCGCGAATTTCCAGACCCGGAAACCTTCCATGAACGACCGGTTGGCCCCGAAGAAGCGCGTCAGCATGCCGATCATCAGGAGCGGGATCAGGAAGCCGACCAGACCGTGGATCAGCGCGACCTTGGCGGCGATGCCGAAGAGGTATTCGAGGAAGGGCACCGGCGCGATGGTCTGGTTGACGATCTCCTGGTCGAGCAGGCCGGTCCTGACGCCGACGAGAATCGGCGTTCCGACGGCGCCGAAGGAGACAGGCGTCGACTGGATGATCAGCGTCACCATGACCGCGGCCATCGCCGGAAAGCCGATCGCGACGAGAAGCGGCGCCGCGATCGCGGCCGGCGTGCCGAAGCCCGAGGCGCCTTCGATCAGCGCGCCGAAGAGCCAGGCGATGATGATCGCCTGGATGCGGCGGTCCGGCGAGATCCGGGTGAAGCCGCCCCGGATCGCGCGGATACCGCCGCTTTCCTCGAGCGCGTAGAGCATCAGGATGGCGCCGAAGACGATGTAGAGCAGGCTCGCCGCCGTCACCACGCCATTGACGGTGGCGCCCGCCACCTTGGCGAAATCGGTGCCCCAGACCACCAGCGCGGTGATCACGGTCACGACATAGGCCACGAACATCGAGAATTTCGCCGATCGCGCGAGAACGACGAGCAGCACGAATACCGTTGCGATGGGCAACAATGCGAGCAGGAACGTCAGAAAGGCTGGCATACTCTTCCTCCAATCCCGGACGGCTTCCGGCGCCCGGTTGATCCGATTAATTGATTGATGGGCGCGGCGCCGTCAGTGCCAGTGCGCGCATTTCGACGTATGGCCGATCCCCGGGTTGAGGCTGTTGGTGGGATCGAGCGACTTGTAGAATCCCGCCAGCGCGGGCTTCGCCTCGTAGAGATGGCCGACATTGTGCTCGGCCGGGTATTCCGCCCCCCGCCGGTCGAGCAGCCGCCACATCTCGTGTTCGAGCGCGAGGCAGTCATTGCCCTTCCTCACCACGTAATCCTGATGGAAAACGTGACAGAAGAAGTGGCCGTAGTAGAGCTTCTTTTCGATCTTCGCGTCGATTTCCGGCGGCAGTTGCTCGACCCAGTCGCGGTCGTCGCGGCGGAGCGCGATGTCGAGCGCGACGATATCCTCCACCTCGCGGTGATGGACGGCGCGGTAGCGCACCGCCGCGCCCGCGACGGCGAAACGGTGCAGGAAGGCCGCCTTCCCCTCCTCGCCCGTGCATTCGAAGACATCGCCCGTCGCCGAGGGGAAGAGCGTCGCGAGGTACTTCCGCGCCTCGGCGATCCCTGTCCCGCCCATGCGGAGCAGCAGGTGATGCTCGTAGCGGTCGCGGAACTCGTTCATCCGCTTCGGCAGATGCTGCGGCGCGAGCCCCGCCACCGCCTGCGCCAGCCGGTCGGTGAGCGTGGCGCCGAGGCCGAGCCGTTCGGTCACCGCGTCGGCCTTCGCCTTCGCGGCGAAGAAGGCGGGCATCCGGTCGGTCCCGGCCTTCTGGATGAAGAGGAAGGTGTCCTTGCCGTATTTCGCCGCGATGTCATAGGCGTCGCGGTGGATGTACTCGCCCGCGATCGGCAGGGTCTCGAAATTCGCGAGGATGTCGCGGCGGATCACCGTCAGTTCGGTGGGATCGTTGGTCCCGATGTAGAAGACCGCCGTGTCCTTCTCCGCCTCGAACGTGTCGAGCCGCACCGCGAAGACCGCGAGCTTGCCGGCGCAGCCCGCCGCCTCGCGGAGCCGTCGCGGATCGGCATTGAAGCGCGCGGGCGTCGCCGCGTCCACGTCGCGGACATGGGAGACATATTCGCGGTCCGATCCCCAGGCCTCGGTCGCGTCGGGTTTCGGCAGGTCGCCGCGCTCGACGCGCGCGAGGATCTCCTCGGGATCGTTGCCGAGCGGCAGGCCGAGATGGTTGACGAGCGCGACGGTGCCGTCCTCGCGCACCTCGGCGTAGAGGCTCATCTCGGTATAGGCCGGGCCCCGCTGGATCAGCGCGCCGCCGGAATTGTTGCAGATGCCGCCGAGAACCGAGGCGCCGATGCAGGAGGAACCGATCACCGAATGCGGCTCGCGCCCGAGCGGGCGGAGCGCCTTTTCCAGCGCGTCGAGCGTCGCGCCGGGCAGGCAGACCACCTGCCGCCCCTCCTCGATCAGATGCAGCCCCTTCAGGCGGCGCAGGCTCACGAGCACGATCTCGCGGTCATAATCGTCGCCCCAGGGCGTCGATCCGCCTGTGAGCCCGGTATTGGCCGCCTGGAAGATCACCGCCCGTCCGGCGGCGATCGCCGCGTTCAGGACGCGCCATTGCTCGACGAGGCTGCCGGGGCGCACGACCGCCGTCACCTTGCCGGAACCGAAACGGAACCCGCGGGTATAGCCTCGGGTGTCACGCTCAGAGGTCAGCACATGCGACGGTCCGACGATACGGCGCAGGTCGGTGAGCAGCGTTTCCGCGGCGCTCATGCCCGCCACCACGCGCGCGATGTGCCGGGCATGAGCCGGGCACGGGTTGAGACTCCAGGGCGAGGCATCATCCGGGCTTCCTCCGTTTCGCGGCCCGGGCGAGGACATGCACCCGCGTCCGACCGTCATCCGTGGCGCGGTGGCCACCGGTTTTTTCTTGTCGGTCGGTTCTCGATCTGAACCGTCCTGAAATCTTGGTAAACTATTTTTACCATGATCGTCAATCACGAAAATATCTTCACCGATCCCCGCCCACCGGGTAAGGTAGCTCCGGAAACGCCGGTGCCGGCGAAAGGGCCGGAACGCGAGGCGAAGGTGGTGAAGGACGGAATCAAGGGCGTGGGCGCGGCGGAATCGACCGCGCGCCATATCGAGGATCTGATCCTCGAAGGCTCGCTCCGCCCGGGCGAGCCCTTGCTACCCGAGCGCGAGATGGCGCTGCGGCTCAATGTCTCCCGGCCGACATTGCGTCAGGGAATCAAGCTGTTGGAGGATCGGGGGCTCTTGACCGCGGACCAGAGCGGCGCGCGGGTGATCGCGCCCATCGCGACCAGTATCACCGATCCGCTGATCGAGCTCATGTCGAGCCGGGGCGAGGTGGTCGATGACTATCTCGAACTGCGCGGAACGCTCGAAGGCATGGCGGCGAAGCTCGCGGCGACGCGGGCGAACGACGTCGATCGCGAGGGGCTTCGCCGCTGCATGGAGCGAATCGACGCCGCCCATGACAAGGCCGATCCGCATGACGAGGCCGACGCCGATGTCGATCTGCATATCGCGATCTACGAGGCGAGCCACAACATCGTGCTCCTGCAGATCATGCACGCGCTCTCGGGCATGCTGCGCCGGGGCGTGTTCCACAACCGCGAGAAACTCTATTCCCGTTCGGAAGTCCGCGAGGTCCTGCTCGGGCAGCACCGGGCGATCTACGAGGGCGTGATGAGCCGCGACCCCGCCGCCGCCGGCCGCGCCGCCGAGGAGCACATGGCCTATACCCAGCGCGTGCTCGCGGAAATCTCCGCCGCCGAGGCGCGGCTCGAGATCTCCCTGCGCCGAATCGATGGCGGCAACCTGAGTTCCCGGTCGCGCGCGAGGAACAAGGCGGGCTGAAACGGGACGGCCCGAAACTCCGTCGCGTCCGGTACTCTAGCGTACTCTCGCGCGATCGGCGATCCGCCGGCCGCCGCCGACACTCGCGGTTGCGAAGACGGAATTAACCGGCGCCGGAGGCGGCGGTCACGCTGGCTCTGATCGCAGAAGCCGTGACAGTATGCGGCCAGTCGCTTTACGCGCGATTCCATTAGGATCGGCGCGCAGGGAAGGATCATTGCGATGTTCAGAAAATTTTCCGGATGCGCGCTCGCGCTCACTCTGTTGTCCACGACCGCGATCGCGCAGGAGACCTCGGCCACACAGGAGTCCGCGGCGACGGAGGAAGCGGCTCGCCCGAACATCCTGGTCATCTGGGGCGACGACGTCGGGATGTGGAACATCTCGGCCTATCACCGCGGCATGATGTGCTGCGGGACGCCCAACATCGACCGCATCGCCAACGATGGCATGCTCTTCATGGACCACTACGCGCAGGCGTCCTGCACCGCCGGACGGGCGGCCTTCATCACCGGGCAGTATCCGCTGCGGGTCGGACTCGCGACGGTCGGCCTCGCCGGCTCGCCCATCGGCCTGCAGGCCGAGGACCCGACTCTCGCCGAGATGCTGAAGCCGCTCGGCTATCGCACCGCCCAGTTCGGCAAGAACCATCTCGGCGACCTCGACGAGCACCTGCCGACCGCGCACGGGTTCGACGAATTCTACGGCATCCTCTATCACCTGAACGCGGGTGAATACGTGGAGCAGGACGACTACCCGACCGAGCTCTTCGATCAGGCGGGGATCAAGCAGCGCGGCGTCATCCATTCCTACGCCGCCGAGGACGGCGGCGAGCAGCGGATCGAGGATCTCGGCAATTTCGGGCGGGAATGGCAGCGAACGCTCGATCAGGATGTGCTGGAGCAGTCCAAGAGCTTCATCACCGAGGCGGCGCAGGCCAACGAGCCGTTCTTCGTCTGGCACAACACGACGCGGATGCACTACCGGACGAACCTCGACGACAACTACGACGGGATCACCGGCACCGGCAACGTCTATGCCGACGGCATGGTCGAGATGGACGACGACGTGGGCGAACTGCTCGACCTGATCGACGAGCTCGGCCTGTCTGAGAACACGATGGTGATGTTCTCGACCGACAACGGGGCGGCGTCGAACTCGTGGCCGGACGGCGGCAACCAGCCCTTCCGGGGCGAGAAGGGCGTCGGCGGCTATGAGGGCGGCTTCAAGGTGCCGATGATGGTGAAATGGCCGGGCGTCATCCCCGCCGGCACCACGACGGGCGAGCCCATGACGATGGAGGACTGGATGCCGACCATCATGTCCCAGCTCGGCCAGCCGGACCTGAAGCAGGATCTGCTCGACGGCGCCGATATCGGCGGCACGAACTACCGCGTGCACCTCGACGGCTACGACCAGACGCCGATCCTGACGGCTTCGGGTCCGAGCAACCGGCAGGAGTTCTTCTTCCTGACCGAGACGACCTTCCACGGCATGCGCTACGGTGAATGGAAATTCCTCTTCACCGAACAGGACAAGTGGTTCAACGGCGTCCAGAACAAGCTGATCACGCCGCTCATCACCCGCCTCGACCTCGACCCGTTCGAGCGCTTCCATGAGGCGCGCGGCTTCGACGAGTGGCAGGAGAACCGTTCCTGGGCGCTCGCCCCGGCGATGGGGGTGGTGCAGCAGTTCTTCCAGTCGTTCGAGGACTACCCGCCCCGGCAGGCGAGCGTGAACTTCGATACCGAAACGATCATGCAGGACATGATGCGCTCGGGCGGCCGCTGAGCTCGGCCCCAGGGAGGCGGCCGGCTGATCCCGGCCGCTTTCCGCGCTGGCGGCACGGCGCCGCTTTACACTCCCGGCGACAGGACTAAGTACCGGATTCACGCGCAGCCACGGGTGCGACCGGTCGTGTCCAGACTCGATGAAAGCCTCCTCGCCAGCCTCCCGCCCTTCTCGAGGCTCGCGCGACCCCTGATCCGTGAGATCCTCGATCTCGCGACGCCGCGCCGCTATCCGGAGGGCGCGGCGGTGTTTCGCGAGGGCCTCCCCGCGGAACGCTTCTTCCTCCTGCTCGACGGTTTCGTCCGCGCGACCCGGACCCTGCCGACGGGGGACCAGATCATCGTCCTGCACGTTTCGCCCGGCCAGCTCTTCGGGATCGCACCGGCCCTCGGCCGCGACACCTATCCCGGGACGGCGATCGCCGCGTCCGAGTCGATCGTCCTCGCCTGGCCAGCCCGCCTCTGGGCCAGCTTCTCCAGCACCTATGACGGTTTCGCGACCGAGACCTACCGGACCGTCGGCGCGCGGATGGGCGAGTTGCACGAGCGGATCGCCGAGCTCGCGACGAAGGCGGTCGAACAGCGCGTCGCCTCGGCCCTGGTGCGCATGGTGAATCAGTCCGGCCGCAAGACGGTGGAGGGGATCGAGATCGGCTTTCCCGTCACCCGGTCCGATATCGCCGAGATGACCGGGACCACGCTGCATACCGTGAGCCGCCTGCTCTCCGCCTGGGAGCGGGACGGCATCGTCCGGGGCGGCCGCCGGCAGGTCATCGTGTCCGCGCCGCACCGTCTCGTGGTACTGAGCGGCGCCGCGGAGTAGGCTCCGAGACCGCGGCCCGAAGCTCTGCCCGAAAGGCGGCCTCGTCGAGTCCATAGTCGCGACAGGCGTCCGCGACCGTGTGGAACGGCGCGATCGGGCAACCCACGCAGGCCATCCTTCGTCTCCAGAACACCCGGACGGTGCCGGGAAAGGTCCGGAACAGGTCGGCGAGCGGAAGGTCGGGATCGTCGATGTCGCGCGTCATTGCTTCGTGCCTCGCGAACCCTACTGGCGCGGCGGACACGGCACTTCCTTGCGCGATCGCAACGAGCGCGGCCGAAAGCGGGAGTACCGGGAGAAGACCGGTAACCAGCGAGGGAAGGACGGCGATGTCCGAGATTCTCACCAAGGCGCGGGCGCGCAACGTCTTTTACGGCGGATCGCTGTTCTTCGCCGGCGTCTTCGTCCTCATGACCTGGCACAGCCATCGCTACATCGTGAACACATCGACCGCCGCGCTGCCGCTGACCGAGGAAGTCGCGCTCGGCAAGCACGTCTGGGAACGCAACAGCTGCATCAACTGCCACACGCTGCACGGCGAGGGCGCCTATTTCGCCCCCGAGCTTGGCAATCTGGCGACCCGCTGGGGCGTCTATGACGATCCCGACGGCGCATTCGACATGATGAAGGCCTGGATCGAGGCGCAGCCCTCCGGGATCGAGGGCCGCCGCCAGATGCCGCGTTTCGAGCTCACGGACGAGGAGATCCGCGCGGTCTCCGAATTCCTGCGCTGGGCCGATCACAACGACACCCAGAACTGGCCGCCGAACGACGCGGGCTGAGGAGAAAGCGATGAAGTACCAGTCCCAGAAGGTCGCGCTCGCCTATTTCGCCGTGGCGATGGCGCTTTTCGCGATCCAGGTGCTCGGCGGGCTGCTCGCCGGCTGGATCTATGTCTCGCCGAACACGCTCTCCGAGGTGCTGCCCTTCAACATCGTGCGGATGATCCACACCAACGCGCTGATCGTCTGGCTGCTGCTCGGCTTCTTCGGCGGGACCTACTACCTGCTGCCCGAGGAGACCGAGCGCGAACTCTTCTCGGTCCCCCTCGCCTATCTTCAGCTCGCGATCCTCGTCGTCGGCACGCTCGGCGCGGTCGTGAGCTATCTCGCCGGCATCCATGGCGGGCGCGAGTTCCTCGAACAGCCGCTCTGGGTCAAGGTCGGCATCCTCGTCGCAGCGGTGATCTTCCTCGTCAACGTCTCCATGACCGCGCTGATGGGCCGCAAGACCACGATCACCAACATCCTGCTGCTCGGCCTCTGGCTCCTGTCGCTGCTTTGGATCTTCGCCTTCATCAATCCGGACAACCTCGCCCTCGACAAGCTCTACTGGTGGTTCGTCGTGCATCTCTGGGTCGAGGCGACCTGGGAACTGGTGATGGCCGCGATCCTCGGCTTCCTGATGCTGAAGCTGACTGGCGTCGACCGCGAGGTGGTCGAGAAATGGCTCTATGTCATCGTCTCCTGCGCGCTCTTCTCCGGCATTCTCGGCACCGGCCACCACTATCTCTGGATCGGCACGCCGAGCTACTGGCAGTGGACCGGCACGATCTTCTCGATCTTCGAGGTGGCGCCGTTCTTCGCGATGATGAGTTTCGCCTTCATCATGGTCTGGAAGGGGCGCAAGAACCATCCGAACAAGGCGGCGCTGCTCTGGTCGCTCGGCTGTTCGGTGGTCGCCTTCTTCGGCGCGGGCGTCTGGGGGTTCCTGCACACGCTGCACGGCGTCAACTACTACACCCACGGCACCCAGGTGACGGCGGCGCACGGGCATCTCGCCTTTTATGGCGCCTATGTGATGCTGAACCTCGCGATGATCACCTATGCGATGCCGGTGCTGCGCGGCCGCGATCCCTATAATCAGGTGCTGAACATGGCCTCCTTCTGGCTGATGACGAGCGGGATGGCGTTCATGACCTTCACGCTCACCTTCGCGGGCGTCATCCAGACCCATCTGCAGCGTGTCATGGGGATGTACTTCATGGAGGTGCAGGACGAACTCGCGCTCTTCTACCTGATGCGCTTCGGCGCCGGGCTCGCGGTCGTGATCGGCGCGCTTCTCTTCATCTACAGCCAGTTCGTCACCCGCCGCGAGGTGATCAAGCCCGGCCCGGTGGCCGTTCCGGGAGAGTGAGATGCCGGGAAGATTGAGATGCGCGGGAGAGTGAGATGAACGTCCAGGCACCCGTCGCCGCTCCGTTCTACCGGCCCGTCGCGGACGAATGCGCCGTCTTCGAGGCGGCGCACCGCGCGGGCCTGCCCCTGCTCCTGAAGGGACCGACCGGCTGCGGCAAGACCCGCTTCGTCGAGCACATGGCCGCGCGGCTCGGCCTGCCGCTCTTCACCGTCGCCTGCCATGACGACCTCTCGGCGGCGGATCTGATCGGCCGCTACCTGCTCAGGGGCGGCGAGACCGAATGGGTGGACGGGCCGCTCACCCGCGCGGTGCGCGCGGGCGGGATCTGCTATCTCGACGAGGTGGTGGAGGCGCGCAAGGATGTGACGGTCGTGCTGCACCCGCTGACCGACGACCGCCGTCGCCTCCTGATCGACCGGACCGGCGAGGAACTCGCGGCGCCCCGGTCCTTCATGCTGGTCGCGAGCTACAACCCCGGCTACCAGTCGATCCTGAAGAAGCTGAAACCCTCGACCCGGCAGCGCTTCGTCTCGATCGGCTTCGATTTTCCCGATCCGGCGACCGAGACGGCGGTTCTCGCCGCGGAGACCGGGCTCGACGCCGCGCGGGCGGGGGCGCTGGTCCGGCTCGCCGGACATATCCGCAAGCTCTCGGGCATGGATCTCGAGGAAGGCGTCTCGACGCGGCTCCTCGTCTACGCGGGGACGCTGATCGCGGGCGGCATGGCGGTCGAGCGGGCGCTGGAGGCCGCCATCGTCGCGCCGCTCTCCGACGATCCGGATACGCAGCAGGCGCTGCGCGATCTCGCGGCCTCGGTCTACGGCTGACGCGATGATCCATCCGCTCGACCTCCTGGAGCCGGAAGAGACGGTCGGCAACCTCTGGCACGGCTGGGCCAGCCGGCGGGCGGAGAGCGCGCACGCGGGCGCCGCGGTCGGCTTCGACGCCATGCGGCCGAGCGTCACCACGCTCTTTCGCGCGCTGGGCGGGTCGCCCTCGGCCGAGATCCTGCCCGCGCCCGCCGCCGTTCCGGGCCACCGCGCCGAGCTTCGCGTCGGAGCGGTGCGCGAGCTTGTCCATGTGGCGGATTTCAGCGGCGACCGGCTGCGCCTGCCCCCGGTGATCGACGCCTTCCCGGAGCGGGAGCTGAACCGCGCCGCCTATCTCTGGCTGTCGGCGGTGGCGGCCAGCGTGGTCCTTCCCGAACCTGAACACGGGATCGAACACGGGCCCGAGGACGATCCGCTCCGCGCCGACCTGGCCGAACTCGCGGCGCTCGCCGCCGCGACGCGCGCCGCGCTCGAACGGTGCCCCGGCCTGCGCAAGGCCCAGGCGGCGATGTCCCGGCATGTCGGCGTGACACGCCGCCGCCCCATCCTGCCGCGCGCCGAGGCCGAGGTGGAACGCGCCGTCCGCGCGCTGCTCGACGGCGGAACGATTCCCGCGACCGCGCGGCGCGCGCCGCGCGGCTACCGCACCTACGCGCCGGTGGCGATCTGGCCCCGGCTGATCCGCCACGACGCGGCGGGCGAGCCGGTGCCCGATGGCGACGAGGGCAACGGCCCGAGCGTTCCGACCACGACCCGCAAGACGGGAAAGCGCGAGGAGCGGGATCAGGCGAACCGCAAAGACAGTTTCATCATTCATCGCTTCGAGGCGATCATGTCGTGGGCGGAGAGCCTGAACATCAACCGGACGACGGACGACGACGACGCGGAGAATGCCCAGAAGGCCGCCGAGGATCAGGATCACATCACGCTCTCCGACCAGATCCGCCGCGCCGCCTCGCGGCTGCGGCTCTCTCTCGACCTCTCGCCCCGCGACGCCGAGCACGAGCGGCTGGCCGGGCGCTTCACCTATCCCGAGTGGAACCACCGCGCCCGGTCCTACATGGAGGATCACGTCCGCGTGCTCGAAGCCGAAGGCGTGCCGGAAGCGGGTTTCACGTCCGACCCGCGCCTCGTCGCCCGGGTCCGGCGCCAGTTCGAGCCACTGCACCCGCGCCGTGTGCTGCTCTCGCGCCAGATCGACGGCGCCGACCTCGATCTCGACGCCGCGGTGGCGAGCCGGGTGGCGATCCGGGCGGGTGCGACGGGGAGCGACCGGATCTGGCAATCCTCCCGCGCCAGCGCGCGGGATCTCTCGGTCGCGATCCTCATGGACTGCTCGCGCTCGACGGAGGCCACGGTCGGCGACCGCGCGGTCATCGACACGGCCCGGCACGCCGTCGCGGCGCTCATGGCGGGGATCGGCACGGCTGGCGACCGGCTCGGGCTCTGGGGCTTCGCCTCGCTCCGCCGCGACCGGGTGTTCCTGACCCGCGCCAAGGCCTTCGACGAGCCGATGTCGCATGAGGTCATCGCGCGCCTCGGCGGCTTCCGCCCCGGCCATTACACCCGGCTCGGCGCCGCGATCCGCCATGCCTCGGCGATGCTGGCGCGGGAGACGGCGGCCCGGCGCCTCTTGCTCGTGCTGACCGACGGCAAGCCGAACGACCTCGACCATTACGAAGGCGTCCACGGCATCGAGGACAGCCGGATGGCGGTGCGCGAGGCCCGCGCGCTCGGGCAGGTGGTGCATGGCGTCATCGTCGACGCCGACGGGCAGGACTGGTTCGCCCGCATCTTCGGCCGGGGCGGCTTCACGCTCCTGCCCGACCCGGCACGGCTTGCCCGCGCGCTGCCCGGGATCTATCAGACCCTGACGATGGAGACCTGAATCATGCGGATGCTCTGCTTCCTCCTCGCATTCACCCCGGCGCCGCTCCTCGCCGCGACCTTCGAGCGGCCGGTGCCCGAGGGCGAGACCGGCACCGCGGCGATCTCCTACGCGCTCGCCTCGCTCGGCCTCGTCCTCGCGCTCGGAGCCGCGCAATGGCTGGTCAGCCGCCGCTGAACCCGGGCTGGCGGCTGACCGCCGCGATCTATCCGTTCGCGGCGGGCGCGGCGGCGGTGAACCTCTATTTCGTCTTCCTGATCCTGAGCTGGATCGGCCTGGCCGTACCGGGGCCGGCCTACGCCGTCGTCGGCGGACTGATCCTCGGATTGCCGGCCGCCGGGATCTTTGCGCGCCATATCCGCCGGCTGATCGCCGAGGCGGAGAGGCGGTGACCTGGCTGCCCTTCGCCGCCGCGTTTCTCGTCTTCGTCGCCTCGCATTACCTGCCGGCGGTCACCGGTCTCCGCGAGGCGCTGATCGCCCGCTACGGGCGCCGCGTGTATTTTACAGGTTACGGCCTGCTCTCGCTCGTCATCCTCGGCTGGCTGATCGTGGCGGCGGCGAACGCGCCCCATGTCGCGCTCTGGCCCGCGCCACCCTGGACGCGCTGGCTGCCGAACATCGCCATGCCCCTCGCCTTCGTGCTCGCCACCGCCGGGATCGGCATGGCCCAGCCCTTCACGCTCGGAGGGCGCGGGGCCGCGCGGTTCGATCCGAGCGATCCCGGCCTCGCCGCCGTCACCCGCCATCCGCTCCTGCTCGCGCTGGCACTCTGGTCCGGCGCGCATCTCGTGGCGAACGGCGATCTCGCGCACGCGCTGCTCTTCGGCGGCTTCCTCGCCATGGCGCTCGCGGCCATGCGGGTCGCCGACCGGCGCGCGCGTCGCGAACTGACACCCGGGGAGGCGAAAGCGTTCTTCCGGAACACTGCGCCGCTCTCGCTCGCGCCGCTCGGCGATCCTGACTGGCGCCGCCGCGCCCTGCCGGGCCTCGCGCGGCGCGCGCTCGTCGGGCTCGCCCTCTGGCTCGCGGCGCTCATGGCCCATGGATCGCTGATCGGCGTGTCGCCATTCCCGCTCTGAGCGGGGCCCGCCTCCCGCGCGCAACTCCGCGTGCAACTTGATCCGGCGCAAGGACCGCGGGCGGCGGAGCATGCGAAACGCGGCGCATGGACCAGATCGCCCGCCTTCGTCAGTTCGGCCTCTTCGACAGCCGCGTGCCCCGGTACACCAGCTATCCGACCGCGCCCAATTTCTCGCCCGCGACCGGCGCCGACTTCCAGGCCGACTGCCTCCGCCGGGTCGCCCCGGGCGCTCCGGTCTCGGTCTACGTCCATATCCCGTTCTGCGAGCGCCTGTGCTGGTTCTGCGCCTGCCATACGCAGGGCACGAAGACCCTCGCCCCGGTCGAAGCCTATGTCGCGGCGCTCGAATCCGAACTCGCGCTGGTCGCGCGCCGCCTGCCGCCCGGTGTCCGCATGGGCCGGCTGCACTGGGGCGGCGGGACACCGACGATCCTGCCGCCCGCGCTCATCCATCGGCTCGCCGCCGCGATCCGCGCCGCCATCCCCCCGGCGGAGGCATTCGATTTCTCGGTCGAGATCGATCCGACGCTGGTGGATCGCGCGAAGATCGAGGCGCTGGCGGCCGAGGGCCTGACGCGCGCGAGCCTCGGGATTCAGGATTTCGATCCTCTCGTTCAGCGCGCCATCGGCCGTCTCCAGAGCCCCGAGGCCACCGCCCGCGCGATCGCCGATCTCCGCGCCGCCGGCATCGCCTCGCTCAACGCGGATCTCGTCTACGGCCTGCCGCGCCAGACGGAAGCCCGGCTCGCGGCCACGGTCGAACAGGTTCTCGCCCTCGCACCCGATCGTGTCGCGATCTTCGGCTACGCGCATGTGCCCTGGGTCTCCAAGCGGCAGCGGCTGATCGACGAGACGACGCTGCCCGGCGATCTCGACCGGTTCCGCCTCGCGACGCTCGCCGCCGACCGGTTCGCCGCCGCGGGCTATCGCCGGATCGGGATCGACCATTTCGCGCGGCCGGGAGACGCGCTCGACACGGCGGCCCGCGCGGGCCGGTTGCGCCGGAACTTCCAGGGCTACACCGAGGACGACTGCCCGGTGCTCATCGGCCTCGGCGCCTCCTCGATCTCGCGTTTCGAGCAGGGCTATGTCCAGAACGCGCCCGCGGCCCAGGCCTGGCAGAAGCGGCTGGCCGCTGGGGACCTTCCCGGCGTCCGCGGCCATGCGCTGAGCGCGGACGACCGCCTGCGCGCGCGGGCCATTGAGGCATTGCTCTGCGATTTCCGTCTCGACCTCGCCGCGCTCGGCGAGGGCGCGGAGAGCCTGCGTCCCATCGTCGCCGAGGTCGCCGCGCGGTTCGGTGATCTCGTCACCGCCAGCGCCACGCGCCTCGCCATCCGCCCCGAAGCCGCGCCGCTCGCCCGCATCATCGCTAGCGCCTTCGACGCCTATCTCGCGGAGGGCGGCCGCTTCAGCCGCGCGTCCTAGCGCGCGCCCCAGGGCCGAGGCAAGGATGACCACGGGCGAGGATACGGAGGAGATCATGACCGCCGCGCAGCCAAGGCAAAGTTCCCGACGGGCCGGTGTCGGCCGCGGCATCCCCCGCGGGCTCCGCCGGGACGGCCCTGCCCTCTTCTCCTACGGCTTCCGGCCGTTCTTTCTCGGCGCCGGGATCTTCGCCCCGCTTGCCATGGCGCTCTGGATCGCGGCGCTCGCCACGGGGCTGCCGGTCGGCGGCGACTACGGCGCGGTCGCCTGGCATGGCCACGAGATGCTGTTCGGCTTCGGCGCGGCGGTGCTGGCCGGGTTCCTGATGACGGCGATCCCGAACTGGACGGGTAAGATGCCGCTTTCCGGCAGGCCGCTCGCCGCGCTCGCGGGACTCTGGCTCGCGGGACGCGTCGCGATGCTGGGCGCGGGATGGATCGGCGTGACCGCGGCCGTCGCCATCGACGCGCTGTTCCTGCCGGCGCTGCTCGCCGCCTGCGCGCGGGAGCTGATCGCGGGCGGAAAGTGGAGCGAGCTGAAGGTGCTCGGCGGCGTCGCCCTCATCACCGTCGCGAACATCGGCTTCCACGCCGAGGTCCTGCTGACCGGCGCGCCGGGGCTCGCCGCGCGGGCCGGCGTGGCCGGCTACGCGCTGCTGGTGATGATCATCGGCGGCCGGATCGTCCCGAGCTTCACGCGCAACTGGCTGGCGGCGCGCGGGGAAACGCGGCTGCCGGTGCCGTTCAACCGGGGCGACGGGATCTCGATCCTGCTCTCGCTCGTCGCGCTCGCGCTCTGGGTCTTCGTCCCCGAAGGGCCGGTCGCGGTGGCCGCGGGTCTCGCGGGCCTCGCCATCGTCGCCTTGCGGATGGCCCGGTGGCGGGGCGCCGCGACCTGGCGCGAGCCGCTGCTCCTCGTCCTCCACGTCGCCTTCGGCTTCGTCGGACTGGGCTTCCTCGCCATGGCGGCGGGCGGGGCCGGGCTCATGCCGCCGGCGGCCGCCATGCATGTGATGATGGTCGGCGGCATGGCGGGAATGATGCTCGCCGTGATGACCAGGGCGACGCGGGGGCATACCGGGCGACCACTGACGGCCACGGTTCGCACCACGGCGGCCTATGCCTGCCTCTTCGCCGCCGCGCTGGCGCGCCCGGCGGCGGATCTTCTCGGAGCGCCGCGCCTTCTCGAAGCGGCGGCGGCGCTCTTCATCGCGGCCTTCCTGCTGTGCCTCTCGGAATACGGGCCGATGCTCGTCCGGCCCCGCGCACCCCGCGCGGACTGAGGGCCTAGATCGTCAGGCCGATCTTGCCGAAATGGCCGCCGCTCGCCTGGAACTCGAAGGCGCCCCGGAGGTCGTCGAGCGGGAAGCTTCGGTCGATGACCGGACGGATGCCGGTGGCTTCGAGCGCCACGACGAAGTCTTCCTGGTGGCGGCGGCTGCCGACGATCAGGCCCTGAAGCCGCTGCTGTTGCGCCATGAGCTGCGCGGTCGGAACCTCGCCGCCCATCCCGGTCAGCACGCCGATCAGCGCGATATGGCCGTTGTCGCGCGCGGCGGTGATGGATTGCGCGAGCGTCGCGGGTCCGCCCACCTCGACCACGTGATCGGCGCCCCGGCCATCGGTCAGGCGCCGGATCTCCGCGCCCCAGTTCTCGTTGGAGCGGTAGTTGATCACCGCGTCCGCGCCGAGTTCCTTGACCCGTTCGAGCTTCTCGTCCGACGAGGAGGTCGCGATGACCCGCGCGCCCATCGCCTTGGCAAGCTGGAGCGCGTAGATCGAGACGCCGCCGGTCCCGAGGACCGCGACGGTATCACCGGCCCGCAGCCCGCCGTTCACGACCAGCGCGCGCCAGGCCGTCACCCCGGCGGTCGTGATCGTGGCGGCTTCCTCATGCGACCAGCCGGCGGGCGAGCGCGTCACCCAGAAGGCGGGCACGGTCACGAGCTCCCGGGCATAGCCGTCGACCCCGTCGCCCGGCGTGGTGGAGAAGTTGCTCGGACCATCGGGCCCGTCGATCCAGCCGGGGAAGAAATGCGAGACCACGCTGTCGCCGACCGCGAATTCGCTCACGCCCTCGCCCACCGCCTCGACGACGCCGGCGCCGTCCGACATCGGTATCCGGGGGGTCGAGAGAAATCCCGGGATGCTGGCCACGAGATAGTCGTGAAAGTTGAGCGAACTCGCATGAACCCGGATGCGAACCTGCCCGGGCCCCGGGTCCGGAGCGGTGGCGACGTCCTCGAGTCGAAGCGCGTCCAGCCCGCCCTCGGCCTGCAGCATGATCTGTTTCACTCAACCCTCCTTCGATCCGTGTTTTTGTTCGATATAAAGCACCGGCGCCGGGCTTGGTTCCGAGCGCGGAGATCGAATAGCGCATCGCGACACGTTCCGCGAGCTTAACGATCGGCTCCCGGCCCTCCGCGCGACACCGCGGATACCATGACGGGGCTGCTTGGGAGGGACGGTTCGGTCTGCTATACTGTTCTCATTTACACCTTCGCATGCGTGTTTCATGAAACGTCGCGCCGCCGTCAGCGTGAACAGCTCGATGGATCTCGCGGAGGTCCGCGGCGTTCCGAACGTGGTCTTCGTCTCGGATGCCTGCCGGGATGTCAGCGGGGCGCTGAGCTTGCAGCAGCTTAGCCCAGTCCCGGACTTTCCCAATCTCGCGGAACTGAGCAATAACGTCTGCAAGGTGGACCTCATCCGCGCGCCGCTTCGCGGCGCCGAGTTCTCGCCGCTGCTCTCCGACGCGCTTCGCGCCGCCTATAGCGAGCCGGAGCATCGTGGCGCTCAATCCGCTCGACGACACCTACTTCCCGACGTCGCCGTCGATCGAGAACGACGCCGGGCTCGACAACGACACCGGCAACCGCCACGGCGTCACCGGCTATCTCGACGACCGCGCGGTGGTAACCCGGATCGCGAAGATGCCGCGGTGAGCAGCGGACCGGTCTCGCGCCCCGATCCGCCGGCGCGTGGGTGATCGATGCCGGATGAGGAGCCCGGTTCCGGGGGAGGCGGTGCTTCGGATGTGGCTGTCTCAAGGCGTGAGCCAAGAGAAGTGCGACAAATTGGTGAGTGACATCCTGATCGAATCGCTCTATTCACGTCATCTTATCGAGCATAATATGATACTTCGTCATATATATGCCTGACATCTATTGACCATGTCTCTCTCGATGTGGAGACGGGATTTGGCTCATCGCAAGACACTCAGAAAATGTCTTCCAGAGCAGATCAGATAAGCGCGACGGACATCGACTGGACCAATTTCGACCGGCTGTTCCGTCCGGCGAGCGCCGAGGCGGCCGGGATCGTCGAACGGCTTCTCGCCGGCGAGGACGTGCCCGCGCCGGAGACGGCGGATGTCGCCTCGCAGGTCAATCTCAGGCTGAGGCAGCGCGCGCTGATCCAGGCATCGCCGCCCGCGGCGGTGACCTATCTCCATCGGCTGTCGAGCCGGTTCCTCGACGGAACCGACGGCCTCGACACGGCGGAGGAGGCCCGGGTCACGAAGGTACTGCTCGGCGTCGATCAGCTGATCCGCGAAGCCTCCGCGCAGGAGGCGATGGCGCCCGACACCGCGCTCGATGTGCTTGGCCGGGCACGGAGGCTCCTCGAGGGGGTCGGGCAACCGGCGTCGCGGCGCAAGCGGATCGACGTCGAGGACTACGCCGCGTTGATCGAGGCGGCGCGGGGGCGGGCCTGCGCCGCGGGCGGCCGTCATGACGAGGCCGAGGTGGCCTTCTGGGCCATCGTCGAACTGCGCGACCGCTCCGCCGTCACGGGGGGCCAGCTCTTTCCCGCCATCATCGCCTATGTGGACCGCTTCGGCCGGCGCAACCCGGACCGGGCGCTGACCCGCCTGATCCCGCTGGTGCGCCATCGCCTCGGCGATCTCGGCACCTGCGAGAGGGTCGCGCTTCTCATGACGCTCGCCGACCTCTACCAGGGTATCGGCGATGTCGAGGCCGCCCGCCAGGTGGCCCGTGACACGGCGGCGACCCTCGCCGAGGCGGGTCTCCCGACCCCGGAAACCGCCAAGCCGCAAGCCTTGCTGGACGCGGTGACCGCGCTCTCCGTGACACCGTTCGGGATCGGCCAGCCGACCCGTGTCGAGCGCCACCGCCGTTTCATGAGCATCGCTCTCGCGCTCCTGAAACGCGCGAGCATCCTGCGGTTGGAGGGGGCCGATCGGGCGGCGGGGCACGACGCGGTCATGGAATGGCTGCCCGAGCTGATGGACATCGCCGCGAACCGCATCTCGCAAATGGGCGGGGTGCCGGACCCGGATTTCGACCGCGGGCCCGGGCAGGCACCCCGCGGGCTGTCCGACGCCCACCCCATGTTCCGCCCGCGCGACCCCGGGCCGGTCCGCGAATTCGCCGCGCTCGACGCGCGCGCGGAACTGGAGGGAGCCTCTGAACCGCTCGCCACCGAACTGGAGGCGCTGGCGGCGGCGGCGCGGCTCCAGCCGGCGCTCGCGGCGCGGGCGCTGACGCTCGCGGCGGAGATGCGCGCCGAGCTTGGCAACGCGCCCCGCGCCGTCACGGGCTATCTCGCCGCGGCCGAGCGCGCCCGCGCGGCCGACGACCTGACCCAGGAGATTCACGCGGTCCTTGGCCTGGCGCTGATGCCCGATCCGGTCAGGGACCAGCGGACCAAGCGCGCCGACCTTCGCCCGCTCATCGACCGGATCGAGGATCGGCGCGCAAAGCTGAACGCCGCCTACCTCCCCTCGGCCTTCATGTCCGACAAGGTCATGCCCTATGGTCTCGCCATGCATTACGCGGGCCAGGCGGGAGACGATGCCGAACGGCTCCGGCTGATGGAGCGCCTGCGCGCCTTCGAGATCCACGGACCGCCGCTCGCTGGCCCCGCCACCGACACGCTCCGCTGCGAGGTCGCGGCGCTCTCCGACCGGCTCCGCGCCGAGCGCGACCCGTCGGTCGCCGCGCGGCTCAGGGTCGAGCGCCGCCTCGCCTGGGACGAGCTGATGATCGCGCGGCCGCGCGCCCGGCCCGATTTCGACCTCGACGCGCTCCGCGCGAGGCTCGACGGGACCGCGGTGCTCAGCCTCTTCTACATGGCGCCGGGGGTGCTCGACATCACGCTCGTCACCGCGCGCGAGCTGATCCGGACCAGACGCCTGCTCGGCGAATTTCCGGATTTTGGCGCCTGCCTCGCGGCGGCGACCGAGCCCGCGAAACTGAACCGGGAGCTGCCCGGCCAGCTCGAACGGCTGGCCGAGATCCTGCTGCCAGCGGAGATGCGCCCCGCCCTCGAAGCCGCTTCCGAGATCGTGATCGCACCGCACCGCGACCTGCACGGGCTGCCCTGGACCGCCCTGCCGCTCGGAGGGCACCCGCTCGTCCTCGGGCGGCCCGTCGCGACGGTGCCCAATCTGACCGTGCTCACCCGCCCGGCGCGCGGGGACAGGCCCGGGGCGGGGTTCTTCGGGGTTGGCGCCCGGAAGACGACCGTCACGCTCGACGGGGGAAGCCCGCTCATCGATCTCGCGCGCGCCGAGGCGCAGACCTCGGGCGCCGCCGCGCATTTTCCCGGCGCCGCCTCCCTCGTAGGCGACGCGGCCACGCGCGCGGCCTTCCTCACCGACCCGAGGCTCCGCGCGGCGGGCATCGTCTTCTTCGCCCTGCATGGCCGGGACGTAGCCGACGCGTCGCTCGCCCGCGCGCCGATGGAGGCCTGGCTCGCCTTCCCCGACGGGATCATCGACGGTATCGACCTGGCCTGCCTGCCGCTCAGCGCGCGGCTGGTCGTGGCGACGGCCTGTTTCTCCGGCCGCCGCGCCACCCGCCTCGAAGGGATCGAGACGCTGCCCGCCGATGCGCTCTACGGCCTCCAGTCGGCCTTCCTGCTCGCGGGCGCCGAGTCGGTTCTCGGCACGCTCTGGCAAGCCGACGACACCGCCGCAGCGCTGATCACCGAACACCTGTTCGAGGCGCTGGCGGGCGGGGCGCTTTCGGGCGGGGCACGGCCCGCCGAGGCGCTCCACAGGGCTGTGCGCGCCTATCTTGCGACACCGGGCCTCAAGCGCTACCAACGAAGTCCTTACGTCTGGGCGCCCTATTGCCTGACCGCGTTCTCGCCCGCGGTTCTCGCCCTGAACGACAGCGGAGCAACCTGATGGAACACTCCATACTGGCCGAGGCCGTCCTGCCGCCCGGCACAGAACCCGAAGTCGCCGAGGAAGCGGCGGAGCTTCTGCGAAGCGCGCTGGCGGCGGAGGCGGACCTGACGGACCCCGAGGTGAGCGTCAGCGCCGAGCGCGCCAGTGCCACGCTCTCGCTCATCCTCGACGCGATCGTGACCCACGGTCCGCGGGTCGTGACCGTCGCCGCTGGCGCGACGACCGTCATCAAGGCGATCGAGGCCGCCAAGGCGCTCTGGAACTCGTCGAAGGCCGAGAGCCTCACGCCCGCGCAACGGCTGATCGCGGAACTGCCGATCGAGAGCATCAAGGTCCAGCGCCCTGATGGCACGCTGATCCCGATCACGGAGTTGATGGGGGAGTCCTGAGCCGGAGGCCGGGCCTGCCGACCCGAGGGCTCAATCCACCAGCGACAGGAAATCCTCGATCATCCCGCCGAACACCTCCGGCTGCCGGTAGGGTCCGTCGTGGTTGACGCCCGGCTGGGTGACGATCAGCGCGTTCGGCAGGCAGGAGGCGGTGCGCTCGGCCATCATCGAGAAACGCGTATGCGACTGCTCCCCCTGAACGACGAGCGTCGGCGCCGTCACCGCCGAGAGCGTGGCGCAGTCGAAGAGGTCGCCCGGGTCCATGGCGAGATAGGGCGCGACCGTATGGCCGTTCTGGCGCCAGATCTCCTCCGCCGCCTCGCCGACGGCGGCACCTTCTTCGAGATTGAACACGACCTCGATGAAGCGCAGCGCGGCGTCCTCTCCCCGATCCTCATCGACGGCCTGCATCGCCGGGCCGAAACCTGCGAACATCGTGCGCGTCGCGTTGTCCCAGCCGGGGGTCCCGGCGGCCAGCCAGTAGAGCGTCGGCTCGAAATGCACCGCCGAGCGGAAGAGCTCCGGCCGCGCGAGCATCGCGCGCACCCCGACCTCGCCGCTGTAGGACCAGGTGACGAGATCGACCGGACCCGCGTCGAGACCTTCGACCACGGCGATCAGATCGGCGACATGGGTCGCGACCTGAAAGTCCGACCTGTCCTCGGGCCATTCGCCCGTCCCGAAGTAACGCTGCGTATAGGCGACGAAACGGCGGTCGTCCGAGATCATCGGCTGGTAGGGCTCCCAGACCCGCATGTCGCTGATCGCGCCGTGCACGAAGACCACCGGCGTGCCTTCGCCCGCGCTCACGTAGGGGAGCGAGACGTCGCCCACGGACATTTCATCCGCCGCCAGCGCCGGCGCGGCGAGAGTGACGGCGAGCGCAGAGGCGAGAATGACTTCGGTTTGTCTGGTCATGATGGCCTCATCCATTTGTTTCGTTCGGGCGAATGCCCTATCCTGACGGCCGCTATTGTGAGGGCCTCGCCGCCTGCCGTCCTGAAAGGCATGTGAAGATTTTCTGAAATCTTCCGAGAGCGCGGCGCGGCGGCGGGTGGAGGTGCGCCTTGGACGAGATCGATCTGGGTGTCGCGTCGTTTGACCGGCTGAGCGGCGTGCTGCGCCGGGTCTCCGGCGAGGAAAGCGCGCTCCGGCCGCAATCGGCGCGGTTGCTGGCCGAACTGGCGCGGACGCCGGGCACGGCGCGCTCGAAGGGCGACCTCATGGATGCGATCTGGGGAGATGTCTCCGTCGAGGAGGGCAGCCTGACCCAATGCGTCGCCGATATCCGCCGCGCGCTCGGCGCGGACGGACGGGGCATCCTGCAGACCCTACCGAGGTTCGGCTACCGGCTGAACGCGCCGGGCTCCGCGGAACCCGTGCCCGATCCGGAGCCGTCCGCCGATCCGCCGCCGCTCGACGACGCGCCGATCCGTTTCGCGACCTCGGCCGATGGCGTCCGGCTGGCCTGGACGGCGAACGGGACCGGGCCGCCGATGCTCAAGGCTCCGAGCTGGATCTCCAACATCGAGCTGGAGGCGCGGAGCCTGATCTTCACGCCCTTCTACCGCTGGCTCGGCGAGCGGGTCCGGCTCGTGCGCTTCGACCAGCGTGGGACCAGCCTGTCGGATCGTGTGCGGGGCGAGCTCAGCATCGAGGACATGGTGGAGGACATGCGCGCCGTCGCCGACGCGGCCGGGATCGAGCGGTTCTACCTCTTCGGCCCGTCACAGGGCGTCGCCTTCTCGATCGCCTTCGCGCACCGCTATCCCGACCGGGTGCTCGGCATCATCGGCCGGGGCGGGTTCGGGCGCGGCTGGCTCGTCACGGAGGACGAGGCCGAACGGCCGAAATACGCGGCCAGCAAGGCGCTGATCGAGGCGGGATGGAACGACCCCAACCCGGAGTACCGGCGGTTCTTCACCGCGCGGCTGATCCCCGATTGCGGCCCGGAGATCGCCCGCGAATTCGACGAGATGCAGGGCCGCGCCTGCGACGCGGCGGCGATCCTCGCCAACCTCGATCTGATGGTCGGGATCGACATCGAGGAGATCGCGCGGCAGGTCGCGGCGCCCACGCTGCTCCTGCATTCACGCGGCGACCGATCGGTCGCGGTGGCGGAAGGGCTGCGGCTGGCGGCGAACATGCCGAATGCCGAGATCGTCATTCTCGATGACGACAACCACATCTTCCTTCCAGACACGACCGGCTTCCGCCAGGCGACCGCGGCGATCGAGACCTTCCTGGCCCCCGGCTCGGTCTCGCGGCCAGCGTCCTGAAGCGCCAGACGGGTTCATGGCTCCGTCATGACCCAGCCGCGAAGGAGCCAAGGCCATCGCTGACTGTCCCATGCGAATGGCCCGCGTCACTCCGATGCCTGGGCGACGCACCGGGCCGTTGCGCGAAACGGGTGACGCAAGGAACGCGAGCGGTTAACTGGGAGGATGCCGCGCGTCCTCGCGGCTCTTCGGAACCGGGAACTGCCATGTCGAACCTCGTCTACGTCCTGAACGGCCCCAACCTGAACCTGCTCGGCAAGCGGCAGCCGCATATCTACGGGCACGAGACGCTCGCCGATGTCGAACGGGACTGCGTGGCGCTCGCGAACGAAATCGGGCTCAGCGTCCGCTTCCTGCAGTCGAACTGGGAGGGGCAGGTCGTGGACTGGATCCACGAGGCGCGGGAGGATGCGACCGGGATCGTCATCAACCCCGGCGCCTTCACCCATACCTCGGTCGCGATCCTCGACGCGCTGAACGCCTTCGAGGGCACGGTGATCGAGGTGCATATCTCGAACGTCCACAAGCGCGAGAGTTTCCGGCACCATTCCTACATCTCGCTCCGCGCGGACGGGATCGTGGTGGGCTGCGGCACGCTCGGCTACCAGCTCGGCCTGCGCCGCGTCGCCGCTCTCCAGTAGGCGGACCCCGATCCGCCCTACCCGAGCAGGAAGTTCCCCGCTTTCGGCCGGCCGTCCGCGAGCACTTCGGCCTCGTCCTTCAGCCTGACGCCCGAGAGCCCGCGGCGGCGGGCCTCGGTCATCAGGAACAGGAGCTTGTGCGCCGCGCCCTCGTGGCTCAACCCCGCGGCGCGGACGTTGGAGACGCAGTTGCGCGCCTCGTCGGTCAGCCCCGGCCGCGGGTTCGCGGTCAGGTAGAGGCCGAGGCTGTCGGGGGAGCTCAGCCCCGGCCGCTCGCCGATCAGCATGACGACCATCGCGGCGCCCAGCGCCGCGCCGATCTCGTCGCCGATCGCGACCCGCGCCCCGGTCACGACCGAAAGCGGCCCGATCCGCCAGCCGGCGTCGCTCAAGACAGGCACCATCACCTCGAGGAACGGCGCCGCGTTCTCCTCGATCGCGAGCGCCGAGAGCCCGTCGCCGATCACGAAGACCACCTCCGGCCCCTCCTCCCGCTTCTCGCGGCCCGCCAGCAGATCCCGCGAGGCATCGTCGAGACGGCGCCCCAGATCCGGACGCTGAAGATACATCGCCCGTCCCTCCGCCGCGCTCGCGACCACCAGCGTCTCGAGCCCGAGCGGCGCCAGCCGGTCCACCAGCGCCTCCACCCCGAGAGCGGCATGAACCGCCGTCCGCGCGCGGGCATGGGCGAGCTGGAACTCGAGATGCGGCCGTGTCGGAAGACTGGTGCCCGCCCGGCCCAGCGCGATCCGCGCGGGCGTATAGGCGCGCAGCCCGCTCCAGGGATCGCCGTCGCTCGCGAGGCTCGTCTCGGGGGGCTTGCCGGTTCTCGTCTCGCTCATGCGCCGATCCTCTCGATGGCCCTCGCGAAAGGCGCGGGCAGGCCGGTCCCGAGCAAACGCCGCTCGTCACGGTCGAAGATGCCCGTGTCGCGCAGCCAGTGCTCGAATTCGGGCGCCGGACGGCGGCCCAGCACCTTGCGTGCGTAGAGCGCGTCGTGAAACGAGGTGGTCTGATAGTTCAGCATCACGTCGTCCGACCCCGGTATCCCCATGATGAAGGTGATCCCCGCGACCCCGAGAAGAGTCAGGAGCACATCCATATCATTCTGATCGGCCTCGGCGTGGTTGGTGTAGCAGATGTCGCAGCCCATCGGCAGGCCCATGAGCTTGCCGCAGAAGTGATCTTCTAGCCCGGCGCGGATGATCTGCTTGCCGTCGTAGAGATACTCCGGTCCGATGAAGCCCACGACCGTGTTGACGAGCAGCGGGCGGAACTTCCGCGCCACGGCATAGGCGCGGGCCTCCAGCGTCTGCTGATCGACGCCATGATGCGCGTTCGCCGAGAGCGCGCTGCCCTGCCCGGTCTCGAAATACATCACATTGTCGCCGACCGTGCCGCGCCCGAGGCTGAGCCCCGCCGCGTGGCCCTCGGCGAGCACGGCGAGATCGACGCCGAAGCTCCGGTTCGCCGCCTCGGTCCCGGCGATCGACTGGAAGACGAGATCGACGGGGACGCCGCGGTTGATCAACTCGATCGAGGTCGTCACATGCGTCAGGACGCAGGATTGCGTCGGTATTCCGTAGGTCCGGATCACCTCGTCGAGCATGCGGACCAGCGTCTCGACCGCGGCCGGGCTGTCGGTCGCCGGGTTGATCCCGATCACCGCGTCGCCATTGCCGTACATGAGCCCGTCGAGCAGGCTCGCCGCGATCCCGCCCGGATCGTCGGTCGGATGGTTCGGCTGCAATCGGGTCGACAGCCGGCCGGAAAGGCCGATCGTGTCGCGGAACCGCGTCACCACCTCGCATTTGCTGGCGATCAGGATCAGGTCCTGGTTGCGGCAGATCTTCGACACGGCGGCGACCATCTCGGGTGTCAGCCCCGGCGCCAGCGCGCCGAGCGTCGCCGTGTCGGCGAGATCGGAGAGCAGCCAGTCGCGGAACCCGCCGACGCTGAGATGCGCCACCGGCGCGAAGGCGCGCGCGTCGTGGTCGTCGATGATGAGGCGGGTCACCTCATCCGCCTCGTAGGGAATGAGATGGTCGTCGAGAAAGGTCGCCAGCGGCAGGTCCGCGAGCGCCATCTGCGCCACCGCGCGTTCCTCGTCGTCGGCCGCCGCGACCCCGGCCAGCCGGTCGCCGGAGCGCTCCGGCGTCGCCTTCGCCATGAGTTCGGCGAGCGTCTCGAAGCGGTGGGTCTCGTTTGCGATCGTATGCGCGTAACTCGGCATCTTGACTGCTCCCTGTGGCGGGACCGGCCAGCACGCGGCCGGTCCCTCTGGTGTCAGACGGCTTCCGCCTCGATCTGGTCGTCGAGCGGCGCCACGGCCCGCTGGTGCGCGGTCAGCCGGAAGTAGACATAGCCCGCCAGCAGGAAGAGCACGAAGATCACCGCCACCGTGAAGTTGTAGTAGGTCAGCNGTCGAGCGGCGCCACGGCCCGCTGGTGCGCGGTCAGCCGGAAGTAGACATAGCCCGCCAGCAGGAAGAGCACGAAGATCACCGCCACCGTGAAGTTGTAGTAGGTCAGCGCGATCAGGCAGACGACGGCTCCGACCATCGAGAACGCCGGGAAGTAGGGGTAGAACGGGGCCCGGAACGGCCGCTCCATGTTCGGCTTCAGCTTGCGGAGCCGGAAGAGGCTGAGCATGGAGAGGATGTACATCAGGATCGCGCCGAAGACCGCCATGGTCACGATGTTCGCGGTCAGCGGCTGGCCGCCGATGGTGATGAACTCGTCCGAGAAGATCGCGACGATGCCGACCACGCCACCGGCGATGATCGCCCGGTGCGGCGTCTTGAACCTCGGATGCACGGCGGCGAAATAGGCCGGCAGATAGCCCGCCCGGCCGAGCGCGAAGATCTGGCGCGAGTAGCCGAGGATGATGCCGTGGAACGAGGCCACGAGGCCGAAGAGCCCGAGCCAGACCAGCATATGCAGCCAGCCGGAGCTGTCGCCCACGATGTAGCGCATCGCCTGCGGCAGCGGATCGTTGATATTGGCGAGCTGGCTCCAGTCACCCGCGCCGCCCGCGAAGATCATCACGCCGAGCGCGAGCGTCACGAGCGTCAGGATGCCGGCGACATAGGCGCGCGGGATCGACTTCTTCGGGTCCTTGGCTTCCTCCGCCGCCATGGCCACGCCCTCGATCGCGAGGAAGAACCAGATCGCGAACGGGATCGCCGCGAACATGCCCGAGATCGAGCCGATCGAGAAGGTATCCTCCCCGGCCCAGCCGCCGGCGGTGAAGTTCGCCCAGGAGAAGCCCGGCGCCACGACGCCCATGAAGACCAGAAGCTCGAAGATCGCGATGAGCGTCACCACGAGCTCGAAGGTCGCGGCGATCGAGACCCCGACGATGTTGAGCGTCATGAAGACGATATAGGCGCCGACCGCCGCCGTCTTCGGGTCGATGTTCGGGAACTGGATGTTGAGATAGGCCCCGATCGCGAGCGAAATGGCCGGCGGCGCGAAGACGAATTCGATGAGCGTCGCCATGCCCGCGAAATAGGCGCCGGTCTCGCCGAGCCCGGCGTGCGCGTAGGCGAAGGGTCCGCCCGCGTGCGGGATCGAGGTGGTGAGTTCGGTAAAGCTGAAGATGAAGGTCGTGTACATCGCCGCCACGAACGCCGTGGTGATGATGAAGCCGAGCGTGCCGGCGCTGCCCCAGCCGTAGCTCCAGCCGAAGTACTCGCCCGAGATGACGAGGCCGACCGCGATTCCCCAGAGCTGAACAGTCGTGAGCGTCTTGCTCAGCTCGTTATGCTTTACGGTTCCGATGTGTTCGTTCTGCATGTTTCCTGACCATGTCGGGCCAAGCTTCGTTGGCCGACCCCGCGATTCGCACATTGCATCACCGTTCCGCCGCGCATCGCCGGAACTGGTGCGAGGATCGCAGTGAGCGTGCTTGCCCAATAGCCAGATTTGGCAATTCGGCGCGGAAATGCACGGTATCTGTTGAACGACCGCGAGGCGGTCCCGCAGTATTCCGGGATGGCCAGGCGGAAGGGAGGCGCGATGGCATCGACCTTGCACAGCGGGAAGATCGATCCGGACGGCGACGCTCCGGCGACGGGCGCGCAGGTCCGCGAGGTCCGCACGACCGACATCGACGACCAGTCGGCGCTCCTGCGCGGCTGGGACCAGAGCTACGACCAGCTCTCCTCCGGCGCCTTTTCCGGCCTGTTCACCGAGGCGCGGCTCAACGCGGTCTACCTCTTCCGCGAGATCACGAGCCGGGCGCTGCGCCAGACCGGGGCGCTCGGCCCGGACGCCTTCGCGATCGGCGTTCCGCTGGTCCTCGAAGGCGCCGCGACCTTCTGCGGCGAAGCCTGCGGCGCGGCCCGGCTGCATCTCTTCTCCGGCAGCGATGAGTTCGAGTTCCATTCCCCCTCCGGCCTCGACATCCTGGGCGTGGTGCTTCCCTCCTCCGGGCTCTTCGGAGCGCTGGCCGACGAGGAGCAGGCCTGGCTCGAACCGCTCCTTGCGCGTCCGGGTCTGCTTCGCGCGCGGCCGGCGGAGCTCGCCGAACTCGGGACGCTGATCCGCGAGAGCCTCGAGGTCCTCACCGAGATCGACGAGGGCGGCGGGGGTCGGCACGGTCCGCGTCTCGTCGCCATGGAGCGCGAGCTGCGCGCCGCCCTGCCCCGCGCGGTGCTCGACGCCACGCTGCCCGACCAGCCGGCGCCGGATCTCGCGCCGCTCCGCCGGGCGAGGCTGATGCGCGATGTCCGCGACTACGCCGCCCGCGACGAGGCCGAGGAGGTACCGACCGTCGAGGAGATCTGCCAGGCGCTCGGCGTCAGCCGGCGCACGCTGCAATACTGCTTCCAGGAAGCGGTCGGCGCGAAGCCCGCGACTTATCTGCGCGCGGTCCGCATGAACGGCGCGCGGCGCTCGATCAAGACGGGCGCGACGGTCACCGAGGCGGCGACGGAATGGGGCTTCTGGCATTTCGGGCGGTTCGCGCGCGAGTACCGCCTGCTCTTCGGCGAGCTTCCTTCCGTCACCCAGCGCCGCGTCGCGGGCGAGGGCTGAGCACGCCGGCCGCGCCGCCCGCATGCGGATCGGCACCGCTCAGGACCGCGCCGTTCCGCCGGACCAGCGCGCCGAGGAACTCCGCGACCGCGCGGACGCGACGCGACTGGGCGAGATCGGACTGGATCACGAGCCAGATCGGCTGGTCGATCCCGAGGTCGGAGTCGAGGCAGGTCAGCTCATGGGGACGTGCCAGGAAATGCGGCAGCACGGCGAGGCCGAGACCGCCCCGGCAGGCGGCGAGCTGGGTTGCGAGCGAGGTCGTCGTGATCGCGGGGGCGCGGCCCCTCAGCATTCGCTCTACCCATTGCGCGGCGGGGAGAGCGGCCTGGGCCTCGGACCAGCCGATGAAATCATCCGCGTCGAAGGCGCCCGCATCCCCGGCCGGTCTCCGCGCGGCGACGTAGCCGGGCGCGCCGTAGAGACCGTAGCCCAGCGTCCCCACCCGTCGCAGCGAGACGTTGCCCCGCTCGGGCTTCACCATCCGGAGCGCGATATCCGCGTCGCGCCGGTGGATGTTGACGGTCGCGATGTCGGTCACGATCTCCAGAACGAGCCCGGGATGCTCGGCCCTGAGACGGCAGAGCTCCGGCAGGATCAGCCCGGTCGCGAGATTCTCCGCCGTCGCCAGTCGCACGGTGCCCGATATCGCCACCTCCGGTCGCACCCCGGAGGCGAGTGCGATTGCGGCGGCTTCCATCGCTTCCGCGCGCTCCATCAGGCCCGATCCGTCCTCGGTCAGCCGGTAGCCCGACTGCTGGCGCAGGAAGAGCGGCTGGCCGAGCGCCGCCTCCAGCCGTTCGATCCGGCGCGAGACCGTCGCGAGCCCCAGCCCCATGCGTTCCGCCGCGCCGCTGAGCGTGCCGGCGCGGGAAACGGCCAGAAAAGCCCGGATGTCGTCCCAGACGAGAGTGTCTGTCTTTCCGATTTCGGAAACCCCGTTGCCATTCCAGACGGTATTCATCTGCGAACGGAAATGCCATGTCTCCCCCCGACACGCAATGGACGAGGGAGAGCGGCATGGAACGCCGGACACTGGCCCGCGGTTTCGAGGTTTCGGCGATCGGCCTCGGCTGCATGGGAATGAGCGAGTTCTACGGCCCGCGCGACGATGAGGCCTCGATGCGCGCGCTGCACGAGGCGGCGGATCTGGGCATCGACTTCCTCGATACCGCCGACATGTACGGGCCGTTCCACAACGAGGAACTGCTCGGCGCATATCTCGCGCAGGCCGGGACCCGGCCGAAGATCGCCACCAAGTTCGGCATCGTCCGCGCGCCGGGGGAGTATCGGCGCCGGCTCGACAACAGTCCGGACTATGCGAGAGCGTCCTGCGAAGCGTCGCTCAGGCGGCTCGGAATCGAACGGATCGACCTCTACTACGTCCACCGCGTCGACCGGGGGCGAGACATCGAGGAGACAATGGGCGGCCTTTCGCGGCTGGTCGAGGAAGGCAAGATCGACCGCATCGGCCTCTGCGAGGTCAGCGCCGGGACCTTGCGGCGCGCGCATGCCGTGCATCCGGTGACCGCGGTGCAGACCGAATACTCGCTCTGGTCGCGCGGGGTCGAGGCTGAGGTCCTGCCCGCCTGCCGCGAACTGGGCATCGGCCTCGTCGCGTATTCGCCGCTCGGGCGCGGTTTTCTCACCGGCCGGTTCCAGGACGGGACGGGGTTCGAGACCGGCGACTTCCGCGCCACCCTGCCCCGGTTCCAGACCGAGGCGGTGTCCTCCAACAGGCGCATCGTCGATCTCGTCCGACGGATCGCCGCCCGGAAGACCTGCGCGCCGGCCCAGCTCTCGCTCGCCTGGCTGCTGGCAAAGGGCGCGGACATCGTGCCGATCCCCGGCACCAGGCGCGTCCCCTACCTGCGCCAGAACGCCGCCGCGATAGACGTGAGGCTCGACGCCGCGGATCTGCGAGAACTGGACGAGGGCCTCGTCGCGCTCCCGGTCGTCGGCGCCCGCTACACCGAGGAAGGCATGAAAGGCGTCGGCGCCTGAGTTCCCTCCACCGCCCGGAGAGACGGCCCACCACCATCGCGGAGCCCGCGAGGGTCTGCCCCCTGAGAACTGGATCGTTTGGACCTGACCCGTGAGGTTCGCAGACATGGTTTCACCGGCCCGTTGACGTAACCTTCCCCGAGAGATGACGGACGGGAGAGGGCGGCATGTCGCAGGCAGGGCGCATGATCCGGGTGAAGACCTATCAGCGGACCGGGGACGCGGGGCAAGCTATGGCGAAATGGGCGCCAGTTCACGGGGCCAATTCATCCAGCGACCCAGCCGCCCGATCGAGCGCATCATGCGCGAGATCGGGCGGCGAACCCGGGTGTTCGGTGCTTTTCCCGACAGTCAGTCCTGTCTCAACCTCGCCGCTGCGGGGCTTCGGCCCGCATAAACACGGCGCGGGTCTTGTCCCAATGCTTCTCTAATCGCGTTGGTCAAGCGCTGATGCCACGATTGGAGCGTTGATGCGTGCCGGGCTCCAGGATTCTCTCCGCGGTCGCATCGTGGCGCCGCATGTTTGCGTTCAGGGTCG
>NZ_JBKQWU010000038.1:0-34841 GCF_047275745.1 Amaricoccus sp. W119
GCGTCACGCCGAAGCGGGCGGCGCCCCCGCGGAGGCGCTGCGCCGCGGGCTCGACCGGATGAAGGAACTCGGCGGTGCCTCGCGTGGCGACCGGACGATGATCGACGCGCTCGAACCCGCGCTCGACGCGCTGGCGGCGGGCGAGGGGATGGCCGCCGCCGCCGCCGCCGCCCGCGCGGGCGCGGATGCCACGGCGGAAATGTCCGGTGCGCGGGCCGGGCGCAGCGCCTATGTGCCGGCGGGCCATCTCGCGGGCATCCCCGATCCCGGCGCCGAGGGCGTGGCCCGCCTCTTCGAGGCGCTCGCGGCGGACGGACAGGCGCCCGGGGCATAGAGGCCCCACGGGCGCCCGGGACATGGGCGCCCGTGGCATGGGCATGCGGGGTATGGGCGCGCGGGGCCGCTGGCGCACCGACGTTTATCCTTGTATCTCAAGTACGGACACCGGCACGGGATGGATGCGCGCATGACCGAGATCGACCGCGACGCGGCGACGCCCTATTATCTGCAGCTCGCGGAGATCCTGCGCGCCCAGATCGACTCCGGGGAGCTTCGTTCGAACGACCGGCTGCCTTCGGAGAGCGATCTCTGCCGAACCTACGACCTCTCCCGCTCGACGGTGCGGGAGACGCTTCGGAGCCTGCAGGAACAGCGGCTGATCCGCATGGTCCCGCGCCGGGGCGCCTTCGTCGCCGAGCAGGGCGACGACGGCTGGACCCTGCAGGTGACACGCGGCTTTCTCGAAGTCAGTTCCGAACAGGCCGGGCGCGTCGTCGAAACCCGCGTGCTGCGCGCGGGGTTCGAGAGCTTGCCGGAGGAGGTCTGCGAAAGGCTGAGGCTGCCGAAGGGGGCGCGGGGTTTCGCGCTCGAACGCGCCCGCTCGCTCGATGGCGAATGGGTTATGCATTCCACGAACTACCTGCCCGAGGACATCGGCCGCGACCTCGAGGGGCGGCCGGTGCTGCGCGGCGAGGGGTCGCTGAACCGGACGCTGCGAGAGATCGGCATCGTCATCCAGAGCGCGCGGCGCGACCTGATGGCGGTATCCGCGCCGGCGGAGGTGGCGGAAAGCCTCCGCTGCGAGGTCGGCCAGCCGCTGCTGCTCGTCGAGTCGCTCTCGGTCAGCGACGCGGGGCGGCCGTTCGACTATTATCTCTCCTATGTCCGCACCGGGCGGCTGAGGATCTCTATCGAGGCCCGCGCAGCAGAAGATCGATGATCTCGTCCCGCCGGCGGAGCCGCTCGGCGGCGTATCGGGCGGCGGCGGCTGAGCTATAGCCTGGCCCCCCGTCCCTGGATCCTGAAAGCGAGCGCAGGGTGGGAACTCCCACCTGCGACCTTCAAGCCGAGGGTTTCCGGGTCCGGGACGCTGATCTTGATCCGTCGCGTCATGAGGTCCGGGGAGTGTCGAGCTTGCGCGAGATCGCCAGACCGGATCATCGTTGTCGCCAAAGCGATGTTGCCATGAGCGCGGCGCATCGAGTGGTCGAAGTCATGTCCTTCGATGAGCTGGGAGCGCGCGGTTGGTGACGGATCAAGGTCAAAGCCTGATCTGGTGGAGTTCAGTACTTATAAAACATAATACATCTTACGGGATATTATCCCGTACACGGGCACCCGCTAATCTGCACTGCGACTTTTGAGATCTGACAGGATGTTGGAAAGCGAAAGGACATCCTGAATGAAGATGCGCTTCAGCCATCCCGCGGGCTGGAGCCCTGAGCAGATCGGCGGGCAGATCGGCGGGCAGATCGTCGGCCGCATGCGTTTCGAAGCGGCCGCGCTCCCCGTGTCAGCCAGGAGACGATCTACCAAGTTCGTCTATTCCGACGAGGGCCGCGCGGCGGCGGGCGAAGGCATCGTGGCCCGGATCGCCGAGGTCCCGCGGCCTCGCCGCGCGGGGCGGCGCATCCGGGGTGTTGGGCGGCATGGGGAGCAAGATCGCCCCGCGCTCGCCGGCGCCAGTTCCATGACAGGTCGACCGGCTAGGGGTCTCCCCATGAAGATCGGGGAGAGACGTCGGGCTCCTGTCGGAACGTGACATGAGGGTGCCTTATCCGCTGTTCGCGCCGCCTGTCGCGCGCGGGCGGCCCGGCACGGCGGAGGCCCGGATGCCGCGCGCGGCCCGGGCCACCGTCCCTCCTCCCCGACCGATCCGGCGCCCGCGTCGTCCGACGCGTTGCCCGGTCTGACCTGCGAACGGAAATCCCGCCAGGCGGGAAAGGGAGGAAATAGTGATAACGCTGCTCGCCTACGGCATGATCATCGTCTTCATGGCGGCGATCATGACGGGCCGTCTCTCGGCCCTCGTCGCCCTCATCGTCGTTCCGGCGGCCTTCGCGCTGCTCGGCGGCTTCGGGCCGGAAATCCCCGACATGGCGATGACCGGCATCAAGGGCATCGCGCCGACGGCGGTGCTGCTGCTCTTCGCCATCCTCTATTTCGGGCTGATGATCGATCTCGGCCTGTTCGATCCGCTGGTGCGCTACGTGGTGCGGGTCTGCCATGGCGACCCGCTGCGGGTGATCGTCGGCACCACGCTCCTGTCGATGATCATCTCGCTCGACGGCGACGGTTCGACCACCTACCTGCTCGTCGTCACGGCGATGATGCCGCTGCACCGCCGCCTCGGGATCAACCCGCTGATCCTGCCCGCCGTCACGGTGTTCCCGAACGCGATCATCAACATCGCCCCCTGGGGCGGGCCGACGGCGCGCGTGATGGCCGCGCTGAATGTCGATGCCAGCCAGGTGTTCCTGCCGCTCCTGCCCTCGATCATCATCACCTGCGCCGCCGCCGTGCTCATCGCGGTCTACTTCGGCCTGCGCGAGCGGCGCCGGCTCGGCGTGATCCGGTTCGAGGGCGGCGCCGAGGGCGCGGCCGAGGAGGCCCGCGCCGCCGCCGCCGCCTCGACCCGCGCGGTCGTGGAACGCTCGGGCGCGCTCAAGATCTTCAACGCGGCCCTGACGGGCGCCATTCTCATGCTGCTCGTCGCCGACGTGCTGCCGCTGGCGCTGGTCTTCATGTTCGGCTTCGCCATCGCGATGACGGTCAACTTCCCGCGCATCCGTGAACAGCGGGCCCGGATCGAGGCCCATGCCGGCAGCGTGCTGATGGTGGTGGCCGTGGTCTTCGGCGCGGGCGTCTTCACCGGCATCCTCTCGGGCACCGGCATGACCGACGCGCTGGCGAAGAGCGTCGTCAACGTCATCCCGACGGAGGCCGGGCCCTACCTGCCGCTCATCACCGCGGTGATCTCGGCGCCGTTCACCTTCTTCCTGTCGAACGACGCCTTCTATTTCGGGATCGTGCCGGTGCTCGCCCAGGCGGCCGCCGAATACGGCATCCCGCCCGAGGTCATGGCGCGCGCCTCGCTGATCGGCCAGCCGGTGCACATGCTGAGCCCGCTGGTGCCGGCCGCCTATGTGCTGACCGGTCTTTCGGAGGTCGAGTTCGGCGCGCACCAGCGCTTCAGTCTCAAATGGGCGATCCTGCTCGCCTGTGTCATGCTCGTGGCCGCGGTCCTGACCGGCGCGCTGCCGATCTTCTGAACGGAGCGGGGCGGTCTCCGGGCCGCCCCGAGAAGGCTCGCCCGCCGCGGGGCGGATGAAAAGACCGGCGCGATGAAGCGCGGATCGCCAGAACGGTGACAGGTTGGGCCGGTAGAAGTCGCGACAGATCAATCGAAGGGATGGAATCACCTCATGCAACTGAACGGGATGCTTTACGGGTCGCAACTGCTGGATCATGTGGGATTTCCGGCTTCGGAGGTTCTCGGGCCGGACGCGGGCGAGGATGAGATCCAGGGGTTGATCGACCGGCACGGGCTGATCTTCATCAAGCCGGTGTTCCGGGGCGGGGTTGGCAAGAAGGGCAAGGCGGGGCTGGTCGGCAAGGCGCGGACGCTGAAGGAGGCGCTGGCCGAGAAGGAGCGGCTCTATTTCTGCGAGCACCGCCACGGCAACGCAAGCGCCAAGGCCAATGGCGTCACCTTCGAGGCGGGCGTCCCGGCCGAGCACGAGGTCTATTTCTCGATCACCGACGACACGCGCTACCGGGCGCCAACGATGACGCTGACGCATCGCGGCGGCATGGATATCGAGGAACTGCCGAAATCCGACGTGGCGACGGTGCCCTTCGAGGCGCTGACCGGCCTGAAGGCCTTCGTGGTCGCCAATGCGCTGACCGACATCGGCGCGCCGAAGGAGATCATCTCGCCGCTGGTCCAGCACCTGCCGAAGCTCTGGGAACTGGTGCATCACTACGGGATGACGACGCTCGAGCTCAATCCGATCCGGATGATGCCGGGCAAGGGCGGGCGGCTGACGCCGATCGCCTGCGACTTCAAATGCGGCTTCGACCGCGACGATGCGCGCGTCGCCCGCCTCGGCCTGCCCGACCAGCTCTTCGCCTCGGATGTCTCGGCCTTCGAGCAGGAGGTGAACCAGCTCCGCACCCACCAGGGCCAGTCGGATGTCTTCGTGATCAACGAACAGGGCACGATCCTCGCGCCGACCTTCGGCGGCGGCGCCAACAGCCTCGTGACCGAGGTGCTGGGCGAGGCTGCGATCATCTCCTCGGATTTCGGCGGCAACCCGCCCTACGAGAAGATGAAATCGGTCGCCTCGATCTGCTACCGGCATTTCCTGAAGCAAACCAACGTGCTCTTCATCATCGGCGGCAAGTCGAACAACACCGATATCCACGAGACCTTCCGCGGCATGGGCGACGCGCTCAGGGAGCATTTCGCGGCGCACGGGCCGACGCCGCTCTATGTCGTGGTCGGCCGCGGCGGCCCCAACCTCGTGCGCGGCATGGGCAATCTCGCGGAGACGCTGGAGGCGCTCGGCCTGCCCTACCGCTTCTTCGGCTTCGACAGTGCGATCTCGGAGGTGGTGAACTACGCCCGCCGGGTCGATGACTGGATGCGCGCCGGCGGCCGCGCGGAGATCGCCGCGAGCCTCGGGATCAAGGCCGACGCCGCCTGAGATCCAGGCCTGAGCCACGGAACGGGTCCGAACAGGCCCGAACGAACACCGACATATCAAGGCGCGGCGTCCCGTCCCCTCGGACGGTCGATGCGCGCGGGAGAGGAAAGCGAAATGTTTCACCAGGGAATCCAGGGCATCCCCTATTATCTCGGACTGCGCTCGCTCAGTGAGATCGCGACCCGCGAGGACCGGGTCTGCGTGCTCAACATCGCCGGCGGCGAGAGCCGGCAGGTGACGCCGACGAGCCATGTCTTCTCGGGCGGCAATGTGGTCTTCGGCACCTCGCCGGGCCGCGCCGGGCAGGTCCTGAAGACCTCCGAGGGCGATATCCCGATCTTCAACAACGTGCGTGAAGGTCTCGAGGCCGGGCATGCGTTCAACACCGGCGTCGTCTACCTGCCGCCCTCGGGCGTGCGCGACGGCGTGGCGGAGCTGATCCGGGTGAACCCCGAGCTTCGCAAGATCGTCATCATCACCGAGAAGATCGCCGTCCATGACGCGCGCGAGATTCGGGCGATGGCGCAGGCGAACGGCGTCGACATCATCGGCGGCAATTGCCTCGGCGTGGCGGACAGCTGGAACCGGGTCAGGATCGGCGGCGCGCTCGGCGGCGACCATCCGGCGGAATCGCTCATCAAGGGGTCGGTGGCGATCTTCTCGAACTCGGGCGGCTTCACCACGACGATCGCGCAGTATCTCGGCACCGAGGGCTGGGGCACGACGACGCTGATCTCCTCGGGCAAGGATGTCTACATCCACTACGCCGCGCCGGATTTCGCCCGCGCCTTCGCCGCCGACGACCGCTCCAAGGCGGCGGTGCTCTATGCCGAGCCCGGCGGCTATTACGAGCGCGGCATCGAATGGACCAAGCCGGTCGTCGCCTGCGTCGTCGGCCGCTGGAAGTCGAAGCTGACGCGCGCCGTGGGCCATGCCGGCGCGATGGCGGGCTCGGGCGACAAGGCCGAGGACAAGGAAGACTGGTTCATGGAGGCCTTCGGCGTCGATGCGATCTTCACGCCGGAGAATCCCGTCGTCTCGAAGAAGGGCGCGGTCGTCACCAATATCGCCGACATTCCCGCCGCGCTGACCGCCGTGATGAAGCTCAACGGCTCCGAGCCGGATTTCGCGCCGCGCGGCGACCTGGAGCTCAAGCCCTGGATCGCGAACGACCAGGGGCTGCGGCTGCCGCCGGAGATCGCGCTCGACGTGGTGACGGCGCCCGAACCCTATGCCGGGCAGATCGGCCGGCTCGGCCAGCAGGTCGGCGCCGTGGTCGCGCGCCAGACGATGAAGGACAAATCGGGCGCCAGCGTCATGGACCCGAAGACCCAGGTGACGAGCGTGCACGGCCATGAGGTGCTCGACCTGGCGCTGCGCCCGCTCGAGGCCTGTTTCGCGCTGCCGCTCGTGCACGAGATCGCCGACGAGAACGACCGGGCGCTGCTCGATGTCGCGGTGGCGGCCGAGGTGAACCTCGTCGGCGACCCGATCCTCGTCGCCACCGACGCGGCGCGCGAGGCCGGCAACGCGCCGAACGCGATCATGGCGGTCGCCGCCGCGATCACCGGGCCGAAACGGGTCGAGCGCGCGCTCGCCTGCTCGGCGGCGCTGATCGACGCCTTCGCCCATTCCGGGCTGCGCGATGGCCGCGACGAGGCTTTCGACACCTCCGCCGTCGTCATGGACGACGCGACCCGCGCGCTCTTCCGCGCGACGCCGGAGGAGGCCGATGATCCGCGCCCCGAGGCGATGCTGCGCGCGATCGAGGCGCGCGGTGGCAAGTCGGCCTTCCTGAAGTATCTCGGAGGCTTCGGCGAGCGGCTCAGCCGCGACGCGATCCTCGCCGCGATCGCGACGACGATCGCCTGGGGTCCGCTCATGCGCAAGCGCATCACCCGGCTGACCGCCGAGACGCTGCCCTGGTATCTCCGGCTCTACGGCGTGATGGTCGGCGCGACCATTCCGGGCGAGCATCATCAGCCGGGCTCGCTCCGGGGCATCCCGCGCGACGAGCGTTTCGGGCAATGGACCATGGCCGATCTCTGCTTCCTCGCCATGACCGGCAAGAAGCCGACGGAGGAGGAGGCGCTGCCGCTCCGCATCCTCGTCGGGCTCCTGATCTCCAACGGCCCGGGCTCGATCTCGGCCCAGGGCGCCAAGGGCGCGGTCGCCGCCGACGGTCCGCAGACGCCGGGCCGGGTGCAGATCAACAAGGCGATGATCGGCTTCCTCAGCCATTGCGGCTACAGCCATGGCGGCAACGGCTACGAGGGCATGGCCTTCCTGCTCGACCAGTTCAAGGACAAGGGACTGACCGATCCGAGCGATCCCGGCCACGGCATCGACCTCAAGGCGATGGCGCGCGACTTCGCGAAGGCCTACCGGCGCGAGAAGAAGGCCTCGAAGGAGGTCGGCGCCGAGCTTCGCGCGCTCCCCGGCGTGCATCACCCGATCTTCAAGGGCAAGCCGGTCAACCACGACCCGCGCGAGCGTTTCGTCGCCGAGTACATGGCCGAGGCCGGGCGCTACAACGTGTTCCACGCCTTCTACCGCGAACTCGTCCAGGCGCTCTACGAGGAAGGCGCCAGCCCTTACGTCTTCTGCGTCAACGTCGACGCGGTCATCGCCGCGCTCCTGCTCGCGCTGCTCTGGCCCGACTACCAGGCCGGCCGCCTCAGCGAACGCGAACTCGAAACCGCCGCCTTCACCGTCTTCCTCTACGGCCGCATGATCGGCTCCGCCGCCGAGATCGACGACCATCTCAACCGCGGCCGCAACATGGACACGAGAACACCGGCGTCCCAGTGCGCCCACGGCGTCTGAACCAAGGCGCTCCGGACTCCGCCGGCCACGCGCCGGCGGAAGAGCGGGCCCGCCGCGCGTGGCGCCCTTCATGCGCGGCGGGTCCCGTGCCAACATAACGGGAGGATTCACATGCTACGACTGGCCACCGCCGCGCTCATCATCAGCTGGATGCCCGCCTGGGGCGCGGATTACACGATCATGGCGCCGGCCGCGGAGGGCGGCGGCTGGGACCAGACCGCCCGCGCGATGCAGGGCGCGCTCATCGAGGACGGCATCTCCGAACAGGTCGATGTCGTGAACGTGCCCGGCGCCGGAGGCACGACCGGCCTTGCCCGGTTCGTCCGGGAGGCACGGGGAAATCCGCGGGAGCTGATCGTCGGCGGCTCGGTCATGGTCGGCGCGATCATCGCCAACCATTCGCCGATCGACCTCGACGCCGTCACGCCCATCGCCCGGCTCACCAGCGAGCAGGAAGCCATCGTCGTCCCGGCGTCGAGCACCATCCGGAGCATGGCCGACATCGTCGTCATGCTGAAGGCCGACCCGCGCTGGGTCGTCTGGGGCGGCGGCTCGGCCGGGGGCGTCGACCACATCCTCGCCGCGAAGATCGCCAAGGCGGTGGGAGTCGACCCGACGCAGATCGACTACGTCCCCCATTCCGGCGGCGGCGAGGCGGTGGCCGCGCTCAAGGCCAACGAGGTCATGGTCGGCATCTCGGGCCTCGCGGAGTTCGAGAGCGAGATCCGGGCGGGCAACCTGCGCCTGCTCGCGATCGCGGGACAGCGGCGGATCGAGGGCGTGGACGCGCCCACCTTGCGCGAACTGAACATCGACGTCGCACTCGAGAACTGGCGGATGGTCGCGGCGCCGCCGGGCATCACCCCGGATGAGGAAGCCGGGATCGCGGCCGATATCGAGAAGCTCGCCGGGTCGGCCGCCTGGAGCCGCGCGCTCGAGGCACGCGGCTGGCGCGACAGCTACCTGACCGGCCGGGCCCTGGAGCAGCAGCTCGCGACGGAGGTCAGGACGACCAGGCTGATCCTCGCCGAGCTCGGACTGCTGACCCTGAACCCGGCCGACTGACCCACCCCGGCACGCGCCGCCCGGCCCTCTCGCGCGGGGCACGCGACGGAGGAGCCCGGTGATCTCCCCTGGCGACACGCTCGACACGCGCTGGCGGACCGCGAGATCGATGCCAGCGGAGGCCCCGAGCCGATCGAGCAGCAATGGGCAATCGGCTCGCAAAGGGTATCCTCCGGACGCGCGGGCCGGCCCAAGCCCTTGAGCCGGCGCAGGTCTGGGTCGCGGTTCCGTTCGAGGATCGCACGGCCCGCGTCCGAAGGCCGGACCTGCCGGCCGGCGCGCACTGGCAGGGGGACGCCGATCGGCTCTCCGAGCGCCCGCGTCCGTTGCGCGACCGCCGCTGGACTCGGCGACCAAGCCATGCTCGATGAAGCTGGCGAAGGTCTCGGGGAAGCGGGTGTCGATCAACGGTTTCCCCGTGGTCCGAAGACAGGACAAGGCGGCTTTCCGGTCGGCCGTCATGATGCGCCGGCGGAACACGGGCGACGCCGTGGCGTTTCTCGCCAGCGCGCGCTGCCTTGTATCACCGGATCGATCCTCCGCGTCGACGGCGGCCTGATCGCCAGCATCTGAAGGGAAATGACCATGGCACTCGATCCGAAGACCGTTGAAATCCTGAAGGGCGTCTCGACCGCGACCCTGACGACGGTCCTCCTGAAGAAGGGCCTGCGCAACGTCTGGATGCGCGGCACGATGCCGATCCGCCCCGGCCAGGGCCGCCTCGTCGGCCCCGCCTTCACGCTCCGCTTCGTGCCCGCCCGCGAGGATCTCGCGACGCCGGCGAGCTGGGGCGCGCCGATCTCGACCCGGGCGGCGATCGAGGCGATGCCCGAGGGCGTGATCGTCGTCGCCGGCGCCATGGGGGTCGCCGACGCCGGCATCTTCGGCGACATCCTCTGCGCGCGCATGGTCAGGCGCGGGGTGACGGCCCTCGTCACCGATGGCGTGATGCGCGACGCGGCCGGCGTTCTCGGCACGGAACTGCCGGTCTGGTGCGACGGCATCGCCGCCTCGCCCTCCGTCGCCGGCCTCACCTTCGTCGGCTGGCAGGAGCCCATCGGCTGCGGCGGCGTCGCGGTCTTCCCCGATGACGTGATCGTCGCCGACGACGACGGCGCCGTGCTGATCCCGGCCGCCTTCCTCGACGCGGTGCTCGCCGAGGCGCCGGAGCAGGAGGCGATGGAGGCCTGGATCATGACCGAGGTCGACCGAGGCGTCCCCCTGCCCGGCCTCTACCCGATGAACGACGAGACGAAGGCGCGCTACGCGGCGTGGAAAGCCTCGCGATGAGCTTCGGCACCGCGACGAAGGGCGTCTATCCGATCGCGGCGACCCCGTTTCACCCGGACGGGCGGCTCGATCTCGATGGCGTCGACCGGCTGACCGACTTCTATCAGGCGGCGGGCGCGACCGGCATGACCATCCTCGGGATCATGGGCGAGGCGGGGAAGCTCGAACCCGAGGAGTCGCGCGCCATCGCCCGCCGGGTCGTCGCCCGCGCGAAGGTGCCGGTCGTCGTCGGCGTCTCCGCCCCCGGCTTCGCCGCGATGCGGAGCCTCGCCCGCGAGGCGATGGAGGCGGGCGCCGCCGGCGTCATGATCGCGCCGGCGCCGCATCTGCGCAGCGACGAGCAGATCGCGGCCTGGTTCGTCCAGGCCGTCGAGGCGATCGGCCCCGACGTGCCCTGGGCGCTGCAGGACTATCCGCTGACGCTCTCCGTGGTGCTGTCGGTGCCGGTGATTGCCCGGATCATGGCCGAGCACCCGTCCTGCGTCATGCTCAAGGCCGAGGACTGGCCCGGGCTCGAGAAGCTGAGCGCGCTGCGCAAGCTACAGGCCGAGGGGCGGCTGCGGCCCTTCTCGATCCTGACGGCCAATGGCGGGCTCTTCCTCGATTTCGAACCCGAACGCGGCTCGGACGGGGCGATGACCGGCTATGCCTTTCCGGAGATGCTGGTCGAACTCACCCGGCTTCACGCGAAGGGCGCGCGCGACGCGGCGCATGACCTCTTCGACGCGCATCTGCCGCTGATCCGCTACGAACAGCAGCCCGGCATCGGGCTTTCGGTACGCAAATACGTGCTGATGCGCCGGGGCATCATCGCCTGCGACGTCCAGCGCAAGCCCGGGCCGATGCTCTCGGCGACGGCGCGGGCGGAGGTCGACTACCTGCTCCAGCGCCTCGCGCAGCACGATCCGAGAGCGGCGGTCTAGGCTTCGCTGCCGGCTTCGGCGTCATCCTCACCGCCGACGGCGCAGGCGCCTCCGGCGGTGAGAAGCCGGCGATGCAGTTCCGAGATCAGCATCGCGCGGGCACCGTCCTGGCGTTCCACGAGACCGATCCGGCGTAAGAGCGGCGGCGCGCCGAAAGGCACGCTGACCAGCGGCGCCGCGCAATCGGCGATCGCCACCCGGGGCACCACCGAGACCCCGAGGCCGTTCGCGACGCAGGAGACGATGGCCGAAACCGTGTCGATCTCGGCGACCTCGCTCCGGTGGTTCTCCGGCGCGGGGGTGCTCGTCTGCGTGTCGCAGATGGCCAATTACATGGCGCTCGCCTTCGCTCCTGTGTCGGTTGTGGCGCCGATCCACCGCCTCTCGCTGGTGTTCCGGATCTTCGTCAACACCTGGCTCAATCGCGACCACGAGGTGCCGGGCGGCCGGGTCTGGGCGGCGACCCTGATCGGCCTCGCCGGCGCTTTGCTCCTGACCCTGCCCCTGACGTGACCATGAGCCGGAAGCGCGCCGTCCCGGGAGTGGTGGGGGCGGTCGGTTCCAGATCGCGCTCGGATGGTCGCGTGCCGCCCCGTGTCGGCCATGTGAGATCGAGAGGCCTTCTCGCAAGATCGTGCCTTTCGAGGCATGCGGCGTGCGACGTGCGACCGGGCAGCACCGGCTCCAGGGGCGCACCGGGACCCGCCGGCGCGGTCCCGGGGGGCGGAGGATCTGGTACCAGATCGTATCGCTCTGACATGCTGCGACAAATAAACACTCTAACAAAATTCCCATCTCGATATATATCTACCTCGTGTACTCGAGGATCGATGAAAATGTCGTGATGAATATAATAAATAAATCACGATAATCATCGCGTAGAGTCGAGTACGGTAATGGGCATATCGGAATGAACGGGCAGATAACAGGCTCGGTCAGAGCTGGAATTCTGACATATCATTTCAGCGACAACTTCGGCGCCATGATGCAGGCGTATGGGCTCCGCACCTGGCTGCGGCGGCTGGGTGTCGAGGCGGAGTTCGTCAACTACCACCCGAGCCATGTCGAGAACGGCGGCGGGTTCCGGGTTCCGACCGGCCGCCGCGCGATCCGCGCCAATGCGAAGATCCTCTACCTGAAGGCCGCGGCGGCGCGGCGGCGGCTCTTCGGCGAGAAGGAGCAGGCCGCCAAGATCGCGGCCTTCCAGGCGGAGGATCTCGGGATCACGGGACCGAGGTTCCGGACCAGGGAGGAGGTCGACGGCTTTCTCGCGGAAACGCGGCCGGACCTGCTGATCTGCGGTTCCGACCAGATCTGGGCACCCAGCCAGCAGTACGGCATCGACCCGGTCTATTACCTGAGCCTTCCCCGCGCCCGGAACACGCGCCGCGTCTCCTATGCGCCGAGCCTCGGGCGGGCATCGCTCGACGCCACCTACGAGACCGAGGCGGCGCGTCATCTCCGGGAGTTCGACGGCCTGTCCGTGCGCGAGCCGAGCGGCGCCGCGATCGTGTCGCGGCTGACCGGCCGCGCCGATGTCGCCTGCGTGCCCGATCCAACGATCCTGCTCGGCGATTACAGCGACCTCGCGGCGCGGGGCGGCGATGTCGGGGAGGGTCACGTCTTCTGCTATGCGCTCCGGACCGGACAGGGTATCCGGCAGGTGGCCGAGGCGGCGCGGGACCTCACCGGCGCGCGCATCCTGTCGCCCGACAACCCGCACCGGCGCTGGCCCGAGATCGGCGAAACCGTGCATCCCTCGCCGGCGGAATGGGTCGCCCATGTCTCGCGCGCGCGTTACGTGGTCTCCAATTCCTTCCACGGCACGGTTTTCGGCATCCTCTTCCGCAAGCCCTTCGTGACCGTGGCCCTGCCCGGCGCGCGCGGCGCGTTGAACGAGCGTTCGCTGAGCCTCCTGACGGCGCTCGGCCTCGAAGACCGCTTCGTCGACGGCACCGACCGGGAGCGGACCCGGCGGGTGCTGGAGGCGCCGATCGACTGGAGCGCGGCCGGGACGCGCCTCGCCGCGATGCAGGCGACGGGGCGAGGCTGGCTCGCGGACCAGATCGCGCGGGTCGCCGCATGACCGATTTCGCCGCCCTCCGCTACGTCGACACGATCCCGAAACGCGAGAAGGCGCTGCGGCAGATCTGGGTGCTGGTCTACCTGCTCGCCTTCCGGCCGACGCCGAGGGGACTGCTGAACGGCTGGCGGCTCTTCCTGCTGCGCCGCTTCGGGGCACGAGTGGGGCGCGGCTCGAAGGTGGCGCCGAGCTGCTTCGTCTGGGCGCCGTGGAATCTCGAAATGGGCGAGTTCTCGGTGCTGGGCGACCGGGTCGATTGCTATGCGATGGCCAAGATCCGCATCGGCTCGAAGGTCGCGATCAGCCAGAGATCCTTCCTCTGCGCGGGGACGCATGATGTGGCCTCGCCGCTGCGGCCGCTGGTCACCCGCCCGATCCGGATCGGCGATCACGCCTGGATCGCGGCCGAGACGATGGTGATGCCGGGGGTGCGGATCGGCACCGGCGCGGTGATCGGCGCGCGCTCCCTCGTCACGCGCGACATGCCCGACTGGACGGTCTGCGCGGGCCATGTCTGCCGCCCGCTCCGGCCGCGCCGGCGCGATCCTGAAAGATGGGGGGCGGAGACATGAGCCGCGTCGGCGCGCTGGCGGTCCGGGCCGGGAAGCTCGGCGGTTTCGCCACCGAATTCCTCGGGGACATGTGGGCCTATCTCCGCTTCTGCGGCCTGTCGCCGCTGCAGGACCGGCAGAAGCAGCGTTTCTACAAGCTGCTGATCGAATGTCACGCGCTCGAAAAGGGCCTGTCGCTGCGCGATCCGCGACCGCTGTTCGGCCAGCCGAGGATCGATTTCCTGATGGCGGAACTCGATCGCTACGACATCGGCCGCTCGCCGCTGCCCGCCGAGATGGTGCTCGGCACGCTCGCGACCTATGCCGAGACGCATCGCGCGCGCGGGGTCAGCGACCCCCTGCTCGCCCGTCTGGAAGACTATGTTTCCGAACGGCGCGCCCGCCTCGGCGTGACCCCGAACGGCGGCCTGCGCCATTTCGCGAGCGCCTATGCCGACGTGGCGGGACACGCGCCCGCCGCCTTCCTCGCCTCGCGGTTCGCCAGCCGGACCTTCGCCGACACGGCGCTCGACCGGGACCGGGTCCGCGCGGTCGTCGAACTCGCCCAGTCCGCCCCCTCGCAGTGCAACCGCCAGTCCAGCCACGCCTGGTTCTATCAGTCGCCCGACACGATCGCCCGGCTGCTGGCGCTGCAGGGAGGCGCCAGCGGCTTCGCCGGGGACATCCGCAATCTTCTTCGTCATAACCTCCGATCTCGCAGCCTGGGGCGGCGCGCAGCAGCGCAACCAGCTCTATGTCGACGGCGCCCTGTTCTCGATGTGCCTCGTCTATGCGCTCTACGCCCACGGCCTCGCCAGCTGTCCGCTCAACCTCGCCGTGACGAATGCCCGGGAACGCGCGATCCGCGCCGCCGGGGGCATCCCGAAGGACCAGCGGGTGATCATGATGATCGCCGCGGGCAAGCCGCTTCACACGCGCGCCGTCTCCGCCGCGCGCTCGCCGCGCCGCGAGACGGCGGAGATCCTGCATTTCGAGTAGCATCCGATGACGCCCGATCTCACCACGATCATCCTGACCCATAACGAGGCGATCCATATCGCGCGTGCCATCCGCTCCGTCGAGGGGATCTCGCGGCGCATCCTCGTCGTCGACAGCTTCTCGACCGACGCCACCGTCGAGATCGCGCGCGGGCTCGGCGCCGAGGTGATGTGCCACCCCTTCGTCAACCAGGCCAGACAGTTCCAGTGGGCGATGGACAATGGCGGCGTCGACACCGCCTGGGTGCTGCGGCTCGACGCCGACGAGATCATCGAGGATGACCTCGCCGCCGAGATCGCCGAGCGGCTGCCGGCCCTCGGCCCGGAGACGGTGGGCGTCAACCTCAAGCGCAAGCACATCTTTCTCGGCCGCTGGATTCGCCACGGCGGGCGCTACCCGCTCCTGATGCTGCGTATCTTCCGCGCGGGGCACGGCCGGGTCGAGGATCGCTGGATGGACGAGCACATCCTCGTCGAGGGCGGCGATGTCGTGGTCTTCGAGGGCGGTTTCGCCGATCACAATCTGAACGGCCTCGGCTATTTCATCGACAAGCACAATCGCTACGCGACCCGGGAAGCGGTCCAGACGCTGATCGACCGAAGCACCGACGCGGCCGATCCGATGCGGCTGTCCGGCGGGTCGAGGCAGGCCCGGTTCAAGAGATACGTCAAGACGAGACTCTACGACCGAGTTCCCTATCACATCTCGTCACTGGCCTATTTCCTGTACAGATACTTCATCAGGATCGGCTTCGCCGACGGATATCCCGGCCTGATCTATCATTTCCTGCAGGGCTTCTGGTACAGGTTCCTCGTCGGCTCCAAGATCTACGAGATCGAACTCGGCATGCGCGGCCTTTCCGCCGAGGAACGGCCGGCGCATATCGCCCGCGTGACCGGCGTCGCGCCATGACCGCGTTCCTGTCACTCCGGACGCGGTACGAGAACCTCGGGAACGAGATCATCAACACGCTGCTGATCCGCGAGCTCTGCCGGCGGGGCCGGGTCGTCGGGCTCGGAAGCGGGGTGCCCGGGTGGTATCTGGAGAGCATCCGCGCCGGCCTCGGGCGGCTTTCCGAGCGGCTCACGGTGGTTCCCCGGAGGCGGCAGTTCGCGCTCGCGATCCTGAAGGCTGGCCTCCGGGAACCGGGCTCGCTCATCTTCACCTCCCGCGGGGATGTCTCGAACCCGCGCTCGAACTACCGGCGGGACGTTTACCTCTACGCGCTTCAGCGGCTGCCCGGGATGAACCTCGCGCTCGTGGGCGCCTCGTTCGATACGATCTCGCCGTCGAAGGCCTGGCTCCTGAGGGCCGCGCAGCGCCGGGGTGGCGCGATCTCGGTGCGGGACTCGCGGTCCCGGCTGCTCCTCGCCGGGGCCGGTGTCGGTGCGCCGCTGGTTCCCGATCTCGCCTTCCTGCTGCCGACGACGGAGCCGAAGGCCGGGCCGCGTCGTCTCGCACTCTTCATGCCGCGACGGCGAGCCACCATACCGGTCGACAAGGTGGCCGGTATCGTCGCACACTCCGCCGACGTGCTGCGGAGCCGGGGGCTGGAACCCGCGATCGCCTGGCAGTCCGGACAGGACGCCTCCTTCTGTCGCGCCCTCGCCCGCGCCGCCGGCCTGCCCGTGGCAACGCCGTCGGAGCGAACGGTCGGGCGCCTGCCGGCGATGGAGAAACTGTATCGGGAGAGCGCGATCGTGCTCAGCAACCGGCTGCACGCGCTTCTGATCGCGGCGGCGAACGGCGCCCTGCCGGTCGCCCTGCTCGAACCGGAGGAGACCAGGGTCCGCGGGATCTTCGAGGACGCCGGCTGGGCCGATCTCGTCACCGACGCGCGCGCCGTCCCCGATCTCGAACGGCTCGCCGGCCACCGGTTCGCGCGGGAAGGCGCGGGCCCGGCCTTCGCCGACGCCGCGGAGCGCATCCGATGCTATCTCGACCGCGTGGTCGGCCAGCCGGACCGCCAGCCGGAATGCGACGGGTGATGGCCGGGACCGGCGGATCGGCATCGAGCGTCCTCGGCACCGTGCGACGATCCGCGCCGCTCATCGCCGTGCTCGGCGTCTCGAAGCTGCTCGCCCTGCTGTCCTCGGTGGTGATCGCGCGCTTCTTCGACCGCGAAACCTCCGGCGTCATCTTCTTCGTGCTCGGCATCGGCCCGCTCAGCGTGGCGATCACCACATTCGGGCTCGCGGCGGCGTCGAGCTACTATTATTCGCGCAACCTCCGCCGCGAGCGATACGGTCGCAACTGGCAGATCTTCAACCTCTCCCTGCTCGTCGCCATCCCGCCGTCCGTCCTTCTCGGCTTCTTCGCTCTCACCATGGAGGAGACGAGGGGCGCGATCGGGCCGCTCATCTTCTTCGTCATCGCCACGAGCTGCTTCGCGGCGGCGGTGCGGCAGATGGTCAAGATGATCTTCACGATCGAGCACCATCGCGACTGGAGCATCGTCCACGACAGCATCACCTACAACGCCGTCATCGTCCTCGCGGTGGTGGTCTGGAGCCTGGTGCGCGGCAGCCGCGAACTGAGCCTGATGACCGGGCTCATCGCGATCCTCATGGCCTCGATCATCGCCTGCGGACTGGCGATCTGGCATGCGAGACGCCAGCTGAGCGACGGCCGCGGGCCCTTCGCGATCGGAGCATTCCCGCGCCGTCGCTACATCGCCGTGCTGATGGCGATCGCGATCCCGTCGATGATCGCCCAGGGCGGCGGGCACCTGCTCAACAAGGTCGATGTCGTCATGATCGGCCCGATGGCCGGGCCGGTGGAGGTCGGCGCGTACAGCGTCGCCATGCGGACGAGCTACATCGCCGGCCTGCTGGCCGAGGTCGTGCTCATCTTCCTCGCCCCGAAGCTCATCGCCATCGGAGCGAGCGGCGACCGCGTGGCGCAATGGCGTATCCTGAAGTTCGCGATGACGCTGCAGGCGGCCGCGCTGGCGGTCGTGACGATCCCCCTCGTCATCTTCGCCGAGCCCGTGATCGCGCTCATCTTCGGGCGGCAATACACGGATGTCGCGACGACCTATCTGATCCTGCAGGCGGGCCGGACACTCACCGGCCTCTTCAGCCCGATCATCGCGCTCTTCACCGCGCTCGGCCACAGTCGCGAACTCGCGCGGGCGGCGGTGGTCGCCGCCGGCGCCAATGTCGCGTTCAATCTCTTCCTGATCCCGCTGTGGGGCGCGCAAGGCGCCGCTCTCGGCACATCGATCGCCCTGACGATCCTGTTCCTGAACTATATCCGCCTCGCTTGGCGCATTCGCGGCCAGGCGCTGGCCGCCCAGGGCGAGAGGCCCGGATGACGACGCGGCCAGGATCATCGCACGGGCCGGGAACGATGCATGCGGAGCGGAGCATCGCCTCCCCGGAGGCGGCGGATGATGCCGCGCCCGAGCCGGTTCCGCGGGTCCTCGTCGTCATTCCCGCGATCTGCCGCGCGGGTGGCGGCGTCGCCGAAGCGGCCCGCGTTCTCGCCCTCGGGCTCGCACGCGCGGGCGTCCGGGTTTCGGTCGTCACGAAACGCACGCCGCATTTCGCCGAGGATCGGGCGGGCTGGGGCGATATCGAGATCCGCGCCTATCCCGCGCGCGGGCCGGCGGCGCTCGGGTTCGCGCCGGGCATGTTCCGCGACCTCGCCCGGGCGGAGGCGGATCTCGCGCATGTCCACGGGCTCTGGATGCTGCATTGCCTCGCGGCGCTGCGCTGGCATCGCCGGACCGGGCGGCCCTATGTCGTGACGCCGCACGGGATGCTGGAGCGCTGGATCACGCGGCGGTCGCCCTGGCGCAAGCGGGTCTTCTCGGCGCTGTTCCACGACCGCTTCCTCAGCGCCGCCGCCGGGCTGCATGTCCTGACGCCGAAGGAGGCGGGCGATGTCGCCGAGACGCTGGGCGCGTTACCCGTGACCGAGGTGCCGAACTTCCTGCCCGACCGGCCGCGCGCCTCGGCCCGGCCGCGCTGGTGGGCGCCCTCGATGGCGGGCCGGACGGTGTTCCTCTTCCTCGGCCGGATTCACGACAAGAAGGGCTGGCGGGAGCTTTGCGCGGCCTGGGCGGCGCGGAGCGCGGCGGACCCGGCCTTTCGCGACGGAGCCTTCCTCGTCTTCTGCGGCTGGCTCGACGACGTGCCCGATTTCGCGGAGACCGTGGCCGGGGTCGCGGCGCGGTTCGGCAACATCCTCCACGCCGGCCCCCAGTACGGCGAGGACAAGTTCGCAAGCTACGCGGCGGCGGATTTCTTCATCCTGCCGTCGAAGAGCGAGGGGCTGCCGATGGCGGTGCTCGAAGCCTGGCAGGCGGGGACGCCGGTGCTGATGACCGAGGCCTGCAACCTGTCGCCGGCCTTCGCAGCGGGCGCGGCCCTCAGGATCGGGGAAAGCGTCGGGGAGATCGAGGCGGGGATCGCGACGGCCTTCGCGCTCCCGAAGCGGGGCCGCCGGGAGATGTCCCGGGCCGGTCAGGCGTTTCTGGCGCGCTTCTACGGCGAGAAGGGCACCATCGCCCGCATGATCGCGTTCTACCGGGAGGCCGGCGCCCTTGACCGGCCCGCCCGGCACGCGCGGAGCCAGGGGAGATCCGGCCGTCGGAACCGGTAGCCGCGGCCGGGCACTACGTCGAAGACGCCGGAGCCGCGGCGGCGACCCGCAATTCGGGTTGATCTGGACGGCTTCCCTGGAGGCTGACAGGTAATCGCCCTCTATTCCGCATCGCGGACCACGTATAACGGACCTCATGTCGCACCCATCCGGCCATTGATCCGAACACCATCGCGCACCCGCCAATTGTCTCCCGGCGCGGGTGCCGGTAAATAGTGCCATTCATGGCGGGAATATCCTGAAACCCCGCTCCGAACGGTCCCATGAGCGCGCTTCAACTCCTTCGCGATCTCTTTCGGCCCCCGTCTGCCCGGCCGGCGGTGGAAGCCGAGCTTCCCGCGCGGCTTCCCGAGCCTGAGGAACCGGTCTGCCTGCTGGGCGACCTGCACGGGCGTGCCGACCTCCTGACGCGGTTCCTGACCCTCAGGCGACGGCATTTCCCGAGACACCGGCTGATCGTGCTCGGCGACGCGATCGACCGGGGGAACGGGAGCGCGGAGACCATCCGGCTCCTGCGCGCGGAATGCGCCGAAGGCGCGGTCTGCCTGCGCGGCAATCACGAGGAGATGCTGCTCGAATTCCTCGACGATCCGAATGGCACCGGGCGGCGGTGGCTCGCGCATGGCGGGCTCGACACGCTCGAAAGCTTCGGCCTGCGCGGCATCCCCGCCGATCGCCTCGCGCGCGACGCGGCGCGGGACACGTTCCGCGCACGGCTCGGTCCCGAGACGGAAGCCTGGCTCCGCGCCCTGCCCCGGCTCTGGCGAAGCGGCGATCTGGTGGCGGTCCATGCCGGGCTCGATCCCGCGCTGCCACCCGAGGCGCAGGAGCCGGACACGCTGGTCTGGGGCCATCCCGCCTTCTTCGAGGGCGCGCTTCGGACTGACGGGCTCTGGGTCGCGCATGGACATGTCGTCGTCGAGCGCGCGCATATGAGCGGCGGCCGGCTCGCGCTCGATACCTGCGCCTATGCGACGGGCATGCTGAGCTACGCGCTCATCGACCCCGCCGCCCCGCCCCCGGAACGGATGACTTTCGCCGTCGTGCCGCTCTGAAGCCGTCCGCCCGGCGGTTGGCGAGACACCCCGGCGACGCGTCTCCGGCGAATCATCCCCCGCGACCGCCCGGCCGTCGCACCGCTTTCGGCCCGGTGAGCCAGGGCCGCCCGACGCACCCGCCGGGGCGTGTGACGCGCTCCGAAACGACTCCGGACCCTTGGAAGCAAGCGGGCGCGCGCCGCGCCGCCATCGCCGAGAATGCGTGTTCCGCCCGGTCCGGCACGCGAGGCTGGACGAGAGTTCAAGTTCCCGTGATTCACTCTTACGTTGTGATACCCCGAAGTCCAGGGCCAACGGCGGCGCTCTGGATTCCGCGACCGCTCAAAGCGAAGCGGGAACGTTCGCGAATGCCAGGGCAGGGTGGCCCGCACCGACCGCGCCGGGAACCCGGATGCGGAAGATCGTCGCATGGCGCGGCATCGAAAATCTGGCGCTTATGCTCTCGACGGGACGGATGTCTCCCTTCTCTCTCGAAGAGGACCGATAGTGAGAATACTTATTTTCGGAATAAATTTCTTTCCGGAGATGGTCGGAGTAGGCCAGTACACTACGAGTCTTTCGGAATCTCTGTCGCGAGATGGTGACGAGGTACTTGTGGTTTCTGGGCAGCCCTACTTTCCGGTCTGGAAAATCTTTGATGGTCATCCGCGGTTCGCATGGGCGCGCGAGAAGCTTCGCAGCGCGGTAACCGTCATCCGCTGCCCGCATTACGTGCCGCGCAGCCCCACCGGGGCGCGGCGCATCCTCCACCATGCGAGCTTCGCGTTTGCGGCTTTGCCGATCATGCTCTGGACCGCGCTGCGCTGGCGGCCCGATGTCGTCTTCGTCGTCGCGCCGGGGCTGGTCTCCGCCCCGATGGGCCTGATGGCGGCGCGGTTGTCAGGTGCGAAAAGCTGGCTTCACGTCCAGGATTTCGAGGTGGAGGCCGCCTTCGCGACCGGCCTCCTCAGTGAAACGAGCTTCCTCGGCTCGGGCGCCGTCGCGTTCGAGAACTGGATTCACAAGCGTTTCGACCGGGTGAGCTCGATCTCCGAGGCGATGGTCCGACGGCTCGAGGCGAAGGGCCTGCCGCCAGAGCGCATCGTCGAACTGCGGAACTGGGCCGATCTCAAGGCGGTCGTCCCGCTCGACGGCGTTTCCCCGATGCGGGCCAAGCTCGGGATCACCACCCCCAATGTCGCGCTCTATTCCGGCACCATCGGCAACAAGCAGGGGCTCGAGATCGTCCCGGAGGCGGCGCGGCGTCTCGCGCACCGCGACGATCTGACCTTCGTCATCTGCGGCGATGGCCCCTTCCTGCCGGAGCTTCGGCGCATGTCCGAGGGCCTGCGCAACATCCGCTTCTTCCCCCTGCGGCCGATGGAGGAGCTCGGGGATCTGCTGGGCATGGCCTCCGTTCACCTTCTGCCCCAGATCGCCGGCGTCGCGGATCTCGTCCTGCCGTCCAAGCTCACCAACATGCTCGCTTCCGGGCGGCCCGTCATCGCGACCGCCGATCCGGATACCACGCTCGCACGCGCGCTGCGGGGCTGCGGCGAGACCGTGCCGCCCGGGAACGCCGACAGGCTGGTCGAAACCCTGGAGCGCCTGCTCGACAATCCGAAACAGCGCGAGAGATGGGGCCGCGCCGCGCGGGAGCGGGCGCTGGACCAGTGGGATTCGAGCTGCATCCTCGCGGGTTTCCGCGACGCCATCCACGAACTCTGCGCCCCCGCCGCGCAGCCCACACGCTGAGGAGGCGTAACGGAGCAAGCGCCCCCCGAAGACCGCGCGCGTCGGGAACACCCGGAGCCTGGAAAATACATGATGGGACTGGCATGAAGAAAGCTATCATAACAGGCATAACGGGGCAGGACGGTTCGTATCTCGCCGAGCTTCTTCTCGAGAAGGGCTATTCCGTTCACGGCATCAAGCGCCGCGCATCGAGCTTCAACACCCAGAGGATCGATCATCTCTATCTCGACCCGCACCTCGATGACGCGAGGTTGCAGCTTCACTATGGCGACCTCTCCGACACGCTCAATCTCACCCGGCTGATCGAAACGATCGAGCCCGACGAGATCTACAATCTCGGCGCGCAGTCGCATGTCGCGGTCAGTTTCGAGGCGCCGGAATACACCGCCGATGTCGATGCGATCGGCACGTTGCGTCTCCTGGAGGCGATCCGGTTCCTCGGCTTCGAGAAGACGACGCGCTTCTATCAGGCTTCGACCTCCGAACTCTTCGGTCTGGTCCAGGAACTGCCGCAGCGCGAGACGACGCCCTTCTATCCGCGCAGCCCCTACGCGGTCGCCAAGCTCTACGCCTACTGGATCACGGTGAACTACCGGGAATCCTACGGGATGTATGCCTGCAACGGCATTCTCTTCAACCACGAGAGCCCCCGCCGCGGCGAGACCTTCGTGACGCGCAAGATCACCCGCGGCCTCTCCAATATCGCGATCGGGCTCGAGCGCTGCCTCTACATGGGCAATATCGACTCGCTCAGGGACTGGGGCCACGCCCGGGATTATGTGCGGATGCAGTGGATGATGCTGCAGCAGGAGCATCCCGAGGATTACGTGATCGCGAGCGGCCTGCAGGCCTCGGTGCGCGATTTCATCATCTGGGCCGCCGAGGATCTCGGCATCGACATCGAGTTCCGGGGCGCGGGCCTCGACGAGATCGGCGTCGTGACCCGCGTCGCGGGCGGGCTCGCGCCGGGCGTCGAGCCGGGCGATGTCATCGTGCGCATCGATCCGCGCTACTTCCGGCCCGCCGAGGTGGACACGCTGCTCGGCGATCCGTCGAAGGCACGGCGCAAGCTCGGCTGGGTGCCGGAGGTCAGCGCGCGCGACATGTGCCGGGAAATGGTGCGGGAAGACCACAAGGCGGCGCGGCGCCACGCCTTGCTGAGGCGGCACGGGTTCGACCTGCCGATCACCGTCGAGTGACCGGAGGCGGGGTGCGGAGGCGGGGTGCTAGGCGGGGAGCGGAGATGAGCTACGAACTGGCGGGAAAGCGGATCTGGGTCGCGGGGCATCGCGGCATGGTCGGCGGCGCGGTGGCGCGGCGGCTGGCGCGCGAGGAGTGCGAGGTGCTGACGGCCGGGCGCGAAGTGGTCGATCTGGTCGATCAGGCGGCGGTGCGCCGCTGGATGGCGGCGGCGCGGCCGGACGCGATCGTGATCGCCGCCGCCCGGGTCGGCGGCATCCAGGCCAATGACACCCGCCCGGTCGATTTCCTGCACGACAACCTGATGATCGAGGCGAATGTCATGCGGGCCGCCCATGAGGCGGATGTGCGGCGTCTGCTGTTCCTCGGCTCGTCCTGCATCTATCCGAGGCTCGCGCCGCAGCCGATCGCCGAGGACGCGCTCCTCACCGGGCCGCTCGAACCGACGAACGAATGGTACGCGGTCGCGAAGATCGCCGGGATCAAGCTCTGCCAGGCGTATCGCCGGCAGCATGGCCGCGACTGGATCTCGGCGATGCCGACCAACCTCTACGGGCCCGGCGACAACTACGATCTCGAGTCGAGCCACGTCCTGCCCGCCCTGCTCCGCAAGTTCCACGACGCGAAGATCTCCGGGCGGCGGGAGGTTCCGGTCTGGGGGTCGGGCACGCCGCTCAGGGAGTTCCTCCACTGCGACGACCTCGCCGACGCGCTGGTGTTCCTGTTGCGGCACTACTCGAACTACGATCATATCAACGTCGGGTCGGGTACGGAGATCTCGATCCGTGGCCTCGCCGGGACCATCGCGAGGATCGTCGGCTGCGAGGCCGAACCCGTCTTCGATGCCGAGCGGCCCGACGGCACGCCCCGCAAGCTCATGGACAGTTCCCGGCTCCACGCATTGGGCTGGGACCGGGCACGGACCCTCGAGGCCGGCATCCGCGACACCTATGCCGATTTCCTGAAGAACCAAACGGAACCGGGCCAGGAGCGCGACCAGAGCCTCGCGACACTGAAGTAAATATGAATACACATCATATGTACATGAATAATATATTCTATTACCATTAGAATCATTTACTTGAAATTGATATCGTGCGACAAAATACCAGTTCCAAAACATCTGGATCAATTTCCGATACAAGGGTAAGGATTGGGTGAGGAGTCCGGAATGACACTCTATGCAACCAATGGAACCTTCTCGCGCGGCTCGGTGCCCGACACGAACGGTTCGATCTTCGAAGTCAATCTCGCGGGAATGCGTACGATCGCGAACAACCGCCATATCCTCGCGGATTCCGGCGACCATACGCTCGTCGGGGATGGCAACGCCAATCAGCGCGACGCGATGATCTACGACCTGATCTATAACGGCCGCGTCAATCTCGACGGCACGTCGCAGCGCTTCGCGAACACGTTCACGAGTTTCGAACTCGGCATGGGCGGCGACGTGCTCGACCTCAGCGTCGATCCGGACCACCAAGCCGCCTATGGCCTTCCCGATTACGTGGCGAATGTGACGGCCGTGGGGAGCGAGGGCGACGACTGGATGTGGTCGGGCGAGGGCGATGACCAGCTCTACGGTGACGAGCTCAATTCCGGCCTGATCAGCATCGACATCAATCTCTTCGGCGGCGGGTTCGGGGATCTGATCGAGGGCGGCGGGGGGACCGATACGATTCACGGCGATTTCGGCAGCCTCTCACTCGTCGGCGTCACGGTCAGCGCCTTCACGCTCGGAGACGACGTTCTCGTCGGCGACTATGGCGGCGACACGATCTACGGCGACTATGCGACCTCCAGCCTCATCGACGTGTCGGTCAGCCTCTTCGCCTTCGGGCATGACGACATCGATGGCGGCGATGGCAACGACGTGATCTACGGCGACGCCGCCGCGGTCGGAACGATCAGCATCGCACCGAACGCGCTCCGCCTCGGGGAGGACTGGATCCTCGGCGGAGAAGGCGACGACCAGATCTACGGCGATCCGGGCGCCGCGGGGCAGGTGATCCAGCTCGGCGTGACGCTGCTCAATTTCGTGAGCGACCAGATTCACGGTGAGAACGGCGACGACATCATCGTCGGCGACAGCGCCGGCGATCTGCTGAGCGCCGCCACCGGGGGCGATGACCTGCTGTTCGGCGATGCCGGGAATGACACGATCACCGGCGACTACACCGGCGCTCTGTCCTCGCTGGTCGCCACCCTGAACTTCGGCGACGACGAGATCGAGGGCGGGGCGGGCGCCGACATGCTCGTCGGCGACTATCGCTCGGGTCTGGGGCTCACCGCCGCGAACCTGCTGACCTTCGGCGACGATACCCTGCTGGGCGGCGAGGGGAACGACACGATCTACGGCGACACCTCCAATCTCGCCATCCTCGGCCTCGGCGCCGGTCAGGACCGCGTCGTGGGCGGCGGCGGCGATGATGACATGTGGGGCGACTTCCCGGGCCTCCTGACGCTCGTCGGCGGCGCGGACACCTTCGTCATCGGCCAGGGCGACGGGGCGGACACGATCCACGACTTCCGCCTCGCCTCCGACAGGATCGTGTTCGATGGCGTGGCCGGGGCGGGCAGCTGGAGCGAGGTGCAGGGCCTCATCTCCTATTCCGGCGGGAGCGCGGTCATCGATCTCGGCGGCGGAAACCAGGTCGAACTGACCGGGGTCACCGGCCTTCTGTTCGATGTCCTCGGCGCCGGCAATTTCGAATTCTTGTAAGGAGCAGCACATGAATCCCGACGACCGGCCCCAGGCCGCCGAGAAGGAAACCGGGGACCTCGCCGATCTGCGCGCCCGCCGTGAGGCCGTGAAACGCATGATGACCGTCGCGGCGGTGACGCCCATGGTCGCCATGCTCTTCGACCCCCGGAAGGCGCTGGCCTCCGGCGAGGGTTCGGGGACCGAGGAACCCTGAGTGACCGTCGCTGAACCGAGGGACCGGCCCGCGCGCCGGTTCGCCTTCGACGATGGCCTGGTGTTCCGGGACGGTGGGAGCGGCAGGATATGGCTGCTCAGGGGAGAGGCGGCGGAGGCCTGCTCTCCCCTCGCGGACGGCGATGTCGTCGAGCTTCTGGACGAGATCGACGCCGCCGACCGGCCCACGACGCATCTCGCGGGCCGGCGATGGCAGGCACCGGGCCATGCGCCCGCGCTCGACCGGCTGCTCTCGGGCAACGGCGCCGTTCTGCGCGTGCGCGTCTGGGACGCGCGGCTCGCCCGGGTGCTCGACCGGATGCTCGCCCCTCTGGCGACGGCGGGCGAGCCGGCATCGACGCTCGATCTCGTTGTGCGCGACGGCCGCGCGACCATGGTCGTGGACGGCAGGATCGCGCAGGACGCGCTCGGCCTCGGCTGGTGGGTGCTGATCCGACAACTTGCGAAATCGCTGCATCCGGGCCGGACCTGGCTCGGTGTGCTCCACGCGGCGACGGTGATCGAGGCGGATCAGGCGATCGCCATCGCCGGCGTGTCGGGCTCGGGGAAGACGACGCTCGCGGGCGCGCTGATCGCCACGGGTGCGCGGCTGCTCGCGGACGATGCGACGCCGATCGAGGCGGGTACACGGCTCGTCTGGCCCTGCCCGCTCGCGATGGGGGTCAAGCAGGGCGGCTGGCGGATCTTCGCGGCGCGCTTCGCCGATTTCTCCGAGACCGCGCCGGTCCACCACGGCGGGCGGTCCATCCGCTACTACCCGGCACCACGCACCGCCCTGGGCCGGGGCTATCCCGTGAAGGCGCTGATCTTCCCGACCTGGAGCGAAGGCGCGTCGTTCGGCGCCGAGCCGCTTCGCCCGAGCGAGGCGCTGTCGCTTCTGGCGGCGAGCGGCATGATGCCGCCCGACGCGGATGACGGGCTCGCCGACCTGCTCGGCTGGCTCGGCCAGGTCCCGGCCTGGCGGCTGCGGTATTCCGGTCTGGAGGACGCGGTCTCCTTCACGCGGCGCCTGTTCCGGGACGCGCCCGCGCGGGCGTCATGACGCCCTTCGCCCAGCTCTGCCTGCTGATCCGCTGCGCGCTCGGGACCGAGCCGGAGCCGGTCCGGGCGATCGGCGCGGTGAAGCTCGATGGCGAGGCGCTGGCGGTCCTCGCGTTCCGGCACCGGGTCGCGGCCTTCCTGCGCCGGCTCGCCGTCGATCCGGAGATCGGACCCCGGCTGCCGGGCGAGCTCAGCGACAGTCTCATCGTCGCCTACGCGGCGAACCGGGAGAGGAACAACGCGCTCCTTGCCCAGCTGGCCGATGTGACCCGCCTGCTGAACGCGCGGGCGGTCGAGCCGGTTCTGCTCAAGGGCGCCGGACGGCTCGTCGATGGCGTCTTCGCCGATCCGGCCGAGCGGTTCCTGCTCGACCTCGACCTGCTGGTGCCGCGGCATCGGCTCGGATGCGCGGCCCGGGCGCTGATCGACGCCGGCTATGCCTTCTCGGAGCGGGAGGCGCGGCTCGCGCGGGAGTTCCACCACCTGCCCTCGCTCTGGCGCGAGGACACGCTCGCCCGGGTCGAACTGCACCGGACGGCGGTTTCGCACTGGCACGATCGCCTGCTCCCGACCGACGCGATCCATCGAAACGCGCCGCCGTGCGACATCGGCGGGTTCCGCGCCCGCCTCCCCGCGCCGGTGGACGGGCTGATGCATCTGGTGGTGCACGGCCAGTCGCAGCACCATCGCCTGCTGGTGGGAAGCGTGCTCCTGTCCGAGGTCGTCGAACTGGCGCTTGTCAGGCGACGCCACGGCGACGGCCTCGTCGATCATACCTTCGAACTGGCACACAACCGCGGGTTCGGAACCGGCTTCGCGTCCTTTCTGCGCGTCTGCGAGATCGTCACCGGGGAGCGGATCGGACAGGGCAAGGACCGGCCGCTCCTCGCCGGACCGCTCGCGCGGCGGGCGCTCTGGCAGCAGGAACATCGCCGGATGCGCGCGCCGGGGCGCTTGCTCGCCTGGATCGCCGGCGGCGCGCTGGTGGTCCACCGCCACCCCTCGGTCAAGGCGCGCTTCCCGGGCCGGCTGGCGGAGCGGAGCTTCTACGCGAACCGCTGGCGCGACTTTCGCCGAGTATTCACGCGCTGAAGCGTGGCGCTGCCATGAACATAGCTTCGAATTCGTGCGCCAGTATTCGGATGCTTTACCGCGCCTTACGCGGCGTATGGTCACTCCCGCCATGTTTTTATTTATAGGTACTCGGACCCATGCTAGTCAGTACATCAATCGCGCAAACTGGTAGGATCGCCATGACCAAGCTGAACATCGCTTCCATTGTCGCGGCCGCTCTGCTGGCCGCCTCCGCGCCCTCCGTCGCGGCTGCCGAGGGTTTCATCGACGCGCCCGCCGCGGGATACGGATCGCTCCAGAAGACGAGCCTCATCGGCACCGTCGCCGAGGCCGCCGTGCACGGCATGTGCGGATGCCCTCCGGGGCCGAACAGCACCAACAGCACGAATAGTACGAACAGCACCAACAGTACCAACGGCACCGGCCGGTAACCGCCGCGCTGTCCGTCATCGAACCGCGCGCCACCCCCGCGCGCGGGGCCAGGTCCGCGCCAGCGGCCTTCGGATCATGGGCCAGATCACCGGCCAGCAGACCACCAGATAGGCGACAAGAAACTGCCGGAACACGTTGCGCATCGGATAGGCGTTCGCCATCACGAAGTAGACGAAGATCAGCAGCGAAGAAACGATGGCGATGAACGGGTATCGCGCGGAGTCGAGTTTCGCGTTCGCGCGAAACAACAGCCCCAGCACGGCCGCGAACCAGACCATCCAGGGCCAGCCAAAGTTGTAGACCTCCCCGATCGCGCTCATCGGGACGAAGGAATGCAGCCTGACCTGAAAATGCCTGATCCCGTCGAACCCGTCGATCGCGGACGGAAAGGGCGAGAAGGACAGCCATTTGTACAGGTCCGGGAACGCGCCGCCGATGTAGATCGAGTCCGTGGTGACGAATATGCCCTGGGACAGGTTCAGGAACATGACCTCCACGTAAAGACGCCCCTCTTCGGAGAACAGCAGGGCAACGTTTCGCGGTATGCCGGATATGCCGAGTTCGTCGGTGGAGCGGCCGATCAACGCCACGGCGATGGTGCCGAGGCATGCCACCGCCATCAACCCCGCCCAGATCCTGTGCCTGGCCGATCCAAGCAGGAACAGGGTCACCGACACCGAGGCCGCCGGGATCGCCGCGTTGCGTGAAGCGCCTGCCACGGCGATCGCGCTCAGGATCAGCAGGCAGAATGCGAGAATGGCCGCCGACACCCAGCGCCGAAGCAGGACGGCGCAGGCGAAGGACACTCCGGCGATCAGCATGATCAGGCTGACGATCGAGGCCAGGAGGGCGAAGATCGGGTTGTCCACCAACAGCCCGGCCTGCGAGCCGATCAGCAGATATTCGTTGTTGTACCAGAGGATCGCCGGATCGATCGTCATCAACCGGGTGAGCGTGGCGGCCAGGATCACCAGACTCGCGGGGCCGATCAGGCCATGGAGTCTCGTATCCTCGGAGAAGGCCCGCCGCGGCGTCACCGCCGTCCGGGCCGTGAGCCCGACAGTCGAGAGGTAGATCAGGCCGAATATGCAGGCGTATATGACGACGCCTTCCTCCGTCCTGTAATAGAACGATCCATAACTTCCGACGGGGAACCGGTAGGAGTCGAAGAACGCGGCCCGGTATATGAAATAGACCTGCGTCATCATGACATAGGCCGCGCAAAGCACCGCCGCGCTCGTGGCCGGGAGGCGGCGGAGCATGTCGAGAAAGAGCGCGATCTGGGCGCAGGAGAGGGCGAAGTAGAGCATGGCTTTCCCTGCTGCTGGTCCGGGCGGGCGGCGGTGCGCGATCGGCACCCGCGGGCGCGTCAGGATCGCGGAGCCTTGAGGCGGGCGCCTATCCCGCCACGTAATACTTGCTGCCATAGGCGGCATAGGCGCCGTAGCGATCGCCATAGCCGTAGCGCCGCATTCGCCCCGGATCGATCTGGCTCAGGACGAGTCCCGCCACGCGGATGTTCGGCATGTCGAGCATCCGAAGCCCTTCCTGGACCTGGACCGTGCTCGTGCGATCCCAATGCACGACGAAGACCGTCGCATCGACATGGGGCGCGATCACGCGCGCATCGGGCACGACGAGCACCGGGGGCGTATCGACGAGGATGATGTCGTAGCTCTTCCGCGCCTCGGCGAGCAGGCGGGAGAAGGCCTCGGAGGAAAAGAGATCCGCCGCGTTGGTCGGAGCCTTCTCGCCGAGGATGACATCTCCGAGGCCCGGCACCGGCTGAGCGACATCCTCGATCCGGGCCGCTCCGGACAGCGCGGCGACCAGACCGCGCTTGCCGGACAGTTTGAGATGGCGCTTGAACGTCCTGCGGCGGATGTCGCCCTCGATGAGCAGGACCTTCTTGCCCATCATGCTCAGGTTCTGCGCGAGGGCCAGCGAGAGCGTGGTCTTGCCCTCGCCGGGGACGGAGGAGGTCACCGCGATGGTCCGGGGCGCCTTGTCGATGTCCGACAGCAGGATCGAGGTCCGGAGATTGCGCACCGCCTCCGCCATCGCCGAGGTCGGATTCTGCGAGAGGTACGAGACCACCTTCGAGCGTTCGCGTTCCGGCGCGACCGGGACCTGACCCAGCACGGCGCGGCCCGTGAGCGCTTCCAGATCATTCGCCGTGCGTATGCCGGATGCGAAGATTTCGCGCCCGAGGACGAGGGCGCAGCCGAGAACGAGGCCGAGAACGGTGGCCATCGCGAGGATCAGCGAGCCGCGCGGCGCGGACGGGACACTCGGCCGGACGGCAGGCGACAGCACCCTGCTGTCGGCCTGCTGTATGCCCTGCTGCGCGATCGCNAGGATCAGCGAGCCGCGCGGCGCGGACGGGACACTCGGCCGGACGGCAGGCGACAGCACCCTGCTGTCGGCCTGCTGTATGCCCTGCTGCGCGATCGCCTCCTTCATCCGGGTCTGGAAATGCTCGTAGAGCAGCTTGCCGGCCTCGGCTTCGCGGACCATCTGGTCGAGCTCGATGAGCTCCTGCGACTGCCGCTCGATGTCGGCGGCGAGCGTGAGTTCCGCCGCCGCGAGCGACCCGGCCTGACCGCGGAGCCGGCGCAGGTCGTGATCGAGCCGCCGTTCGAGGTAGTCCAGCCGCGCCTCATAGGCCAGCGCCGCCTCCGCGCCGCCCTGCGCGGCGTCGAAGGCGAGGTCGTTCAGCTGCGGCTCGTCGAACACGGCGGTCGCGGCATCGGCGGTCGTGGCCTGTTCCAGAGCCTCGCGCTGCGCGGCGAGGTTCGCGGCGCGCTCCTCGGTCGCCGCGCGGCGCTCGCGGGTGTCCTTCAGCTGCCGGTCGAGGGCGGAGAGCACCGTCGCATCGATGACGCTGGTCTCGCTCTGGAACTTCCGGATCGCCTCCTCGGCGTCTTCGAGCTCCGCCTTGAGATCGGCGACCTGCCCCGACAGCCATTCCGCCGCGCGCTGGGTCGCGTCGAACTTCACCTGCACCTGGTCGTCGATGTAGAGCCGGGCGATCGTATCGGCGATCTTCGCGGATTTCTCCGCCGATCCGCTCTCGACGGCGATCTGGAAGACCAGGCTCTGCGGAACATTGCTGATCGTCACACTTCCGAGCAGGGCGGACACGACCCTGTCCCGCCGCCGCCTCGGGTCCGTCTGGGTCGGCTTCGCGCCGAAGACGAACTCCTTCGCCCTCGCGACCGGCCCCTTCGGCCGGAGCGCCGAATTGAATTCGGGGTCCTCGGCGAGCGACAGCTCGTCGGCGACGCGGCCCATCAGCGTGCGGCCGCGAAGGACCTCGACCTCGGTCTTGACGACCGACGAGTCCCGCCCCAGCCCCCCGAGAACGCTCTCCAGCCCGATGACCTCGGTCTCGCGGGATTCGAGCACCACTACCGAGGTCGCGCTGAACCTGGGCTCCGCGACGAACTTCACATGGGCGAAAGCCATCGCAACGCACAGCATCACCACGGCCGCCACGGAGTACCTGTTGCGCCACAGGGACGACAGGATGGCGGCCGCGTCGATTTCCTCGGTTCCCGAGCCGCCGTCCGGTTTGATGAGATCGTTCCTGTGCGCGATTTTCATGAACGGACGCTCTCCGATGGCTGGCATGGCTCGGGAGGCGCCTCGGCGGCGCCTACCCGCGCCTACCCATACGCGGGATTGTGCGATGCGGGATGCGCCACACAGTCGCATACAAATAATTGCGCGGCCGGGTGATACGCACGGCGAGCAGATAACGATCTAAGACCCAGGATAATTCAATGTATGACTCGCGTCTCGTCCTGAGACGAATGAGCCAGTGCGCGCCATTCGTCGCGCTGATACTTTCAGGTACAGTGGATAAATCCGCCGCGGAGGATCTTGTTGGTATCTCCAACTACGGAGTACCCGGTCATGTTGACATGCCGTCCGGATTTGCCTTGCCGGATGGTACCGTGGCGGTCTCGGCCAACGCCGTCGATATCGACATCCAGCGCGGCGCCGTCGCCTTTCAGGTGACGCCCCGGCTGACGGGGCTTTTCCGGTATTCCTACCTCGGACGCTACATCCCGCCCGACGGCTCGCTCTATGACAGGAGCTTCGATGTCCGCTACCTGATCGCGAGGGAGGATCGCGACGGCTGGATTCCGGCCGTGTCGGTCGGGCTGCAGGATTTCGGCGGCACCGGGATCTTCGGCGCGGAATACATCGCCGCCTCGAAGCATTTCGGCGAGGATGTGACGGCGACGCTCGGCATCGGCTGGGGGCGGTTCGGCACGCATAACGGCTTCGACAACCCGCTCGGCATCATCAACGAGTCCTTCGAGCACCGCCCCGGCTTCACCGGGATCGAGGACACCGGCCGCGTCGCCTTCGACCGCTTCTTCCGTGGCGACGCGGCGATCTTCTTCGGCGCGGACTGGCGGCCGATCGAGCCGTTGCGGCTGTCGTTCGAATATTCCTCCGATGCGATGACGCAGGAACGGCCGATGGGCCTGCGCTACGCGATGCCGTTCAACATCGGGGCGCAGTACCGGTTCCGGCGCGGCGGCACGCTCGGGGTGTCCCTGCTGAGCGGGTCCACGCTCGGGGTGAACTACGGCTTCACGCTCGACCCGTTCGACCCGCCGTCTCATTCCGGGCGTGAACCCGGCCCCCCCGCCATCGGCCCGGGAACGGCCGAACCCGCGAGCGCCTGGCAGCCGGTTCCCGGCGCGGACCGGCGCGCGGCGCTCGGGTCCGCCTTCGCGGAGCAGGGCCTCGTCCTCGAAGGTATCCGGGTCGAGGGCGACACCGCCGTCATCGACATGGGCAATGGACGCTGGGGCGCGGCGGCGCAGGCGCATGGCCGGGCGGCGGCGATCCTGAGCGCGCGGCTGCCGCGGCGCATCTCGATCTTCCGCCTGCGTAGCCACGTCGCGGGAATGCCGGTCACCGAGGTCACCCTGACGCGGGCCGATCTCGAAGACCTCGAACACGCGCTCGACGGCTCCTGGCAGAGCTATGCCCGGGCCGGGATCTCGGACGCGGTCGTCTCGTCCGGGACGGGCCAATGGGACCCGGCGGCGGGTCTCTGGATCTATCCCTATGTCTCGCCCTTCTTCTTCGACCCGGACAATCCGCTCAGGGCCGACGCCGGGATCGCGGTCGGGGGCGACTGGTCCCCGGCGCGGGGCTTCCACCTGACGGGCGAGGTGCGCGCGAAGGTGGTCGGCAATCTCGACGAGGCCGACCGGCCGTCGAATTCGACCCTGCCCCATGTCCGCTCGGACGCCTGGCTCTACGCCAGGGAATCGAGTTTCTTCCTGCCCCATCTCACCGCCGACTACTACTGGCGTCCGGGCGAGGCTCTCTATGCCCATGCCTCCGCCGGGCTGCTCGAACGGATGTTCGGAGGTGTGTCGGGAGAGGTGCTCTGGGCGCCGCCCGGGCAGCGCGTCGCGGTCGGGATGGACCTCAGCTACGTGCGCCAGCGCGACTATGACGGCGGTTTCGGCTTCCAGGACTACGACACCGTGACCGGCTTCGTCTCGACCTACTACGACTTCGGCGATGGCTTCCGCGGGCAGATGGATGTCGGGCGCTATCTGGCGAAGGACTGGGGCTCCACCTTCGCGGTCACGCGGCATTTCAACAACGGCTTCGAGTTCGGCGCCTTCTTCACGCTGACCGATGTCAGTTTCGACGATTTCGGCGAGGGCAGCTTCGACAAGGGCATCGGGCTCAGCGTCCCGCTCAGCTGGATGACCGGCAAGCCCTCGCGTAACCGGATGAACTTCCAGTTCCGCCCGATCCTGCGCGACGGTGGCGCGCAACTCGCGCTGCGCGACCGCCTCTACTACATGACGCGGCCGGAGCGGCAGGAGGAACTGGCGGCGCGCTGGGGACGGTTCTGGCGATGAGCGTCGGGCGGGACGGATACCGGGCGCGCAAGCGATGGATGGCGATCGCCACCTGCCTCATACTCGGCGCCTGCGGCGTCGGCGGAGGAGTCGGCACGGACGGCCAGCGGCTGCTACCCCCGATG